>JASHPP010000164.1 GCA_030038035.1 Trebonia sp. | reverse complement strand
GGGATCGTGACCTGACGGTCGAACCGGCCGGGCCGGAGCAGGGCGGGGTCGAGAACCTCCGGCCGGTTGGTGGCGGCGAGCACCACGATGCCCGTCGACGGGTCGAACCCGTCCATCTCCGCCAGCAGCTGGTTGAGGGTCTGCTCGCGCTCGTCGTTGGAGACCACGGCCCCGGTGCCGGCCCGGCGCTGGCCGATCGCGTCGATCTCGTCGATGAAGATGATCGCGGGCGCGCGCTTGCGCGCCTGGTCGAACAGGTCGCGGACGCGGGCCGCGCCGACGCCGACGAACAACTCCACGAAGCCGGAGCCGGTGACCGAGAAGAACGGCACTTGCGCCTCGCCGGCCACGGCCCGGGCGAGCAGCGTCTTGCCTGTGCCGGGCGGGCCCGCCATCAGCACACCGCGGGGCACCATCGCCCCGGCCCGGCTGTACCGGTCCGGCTGCCGCAGGAAGTCCACCACCTCGGCGATCTCGGCCTTGGCCCCGTCGTACCCGGCCACGTCGGTGAACGTGGTGGAGGGGCGCTCCTCGTCGAACACCTTGGCCCCGGACCGCCCGGCCCCGAGCACGCCCTGCAGCCCGCCCGCCGCGCCGCGGGACAGGCGGCGATAGAACCAGCCGAACAGCAGGATCGGCAGCCCGATCACGATCAGGTAGATGAGCAGCTCAGTCCCGAACCCATTCGACGACGGCGCCCCGGTGACCTCCACCCCGCTGGTGGTCAGCTGATCCACCAGCTGCTGGCTGACCAGCGGGAGGACCACCGTGTAACTGGTCCCGTTCTTCAGCGTCCCGGTCGTCGTGCCGCCCGCCGCGGTCGCCAGCTGCGCGGTCTTCACCTGATGCTTTTGCACGTCGGAGATGAACTGGGAATACGTCAGGCTGGTGGACGCCGAGCGCGTCGGCAGATAGAACCACAACAGCAAGATCACGAGCAGCGTGAGCGGCAACAGCCAGTGCCGCCAGGCCGGCGGCGGCGGCGGCGCGGACGGCACGGGCTTGTCGCCGGGGGTGGGCGGGTTCGCTTGCTTACTCATGGCGCCGCGGCTACAGGATCCCGGCCAGCAGCCAGAACGTGGCCCCGGTGCCCGCCCCGTAGGCGAGGTGCGCGGTCAGGTCGTCGGCCAGCGTCTTAGCGTCGTATTCCCAGATCGGCTTGTAGAGCCCCGCTTCGGGGAGAAGGACGTAGCCGGCCGCCCAGACCGCGGCGCCGAAGGGCAGGCCGTACGCGGCGTGCGGCCTGCGCAGCGAGCCGGCCACGATGCCGTAGAGGGCCGCCGCCAGCGACCCGTAGGACCAGTGCGCGATCGTGCTCGTGAGCCAGGCCAAGCGGTCGGGGAGCTCGCGCTGGGTGAACCCCGTGATCAGGCGCTTGGCGACCTGCCCAGGCTCAGGGGCCTTCGCCCAGCTGTCCACCGGCGCGAACTCCCACCCAAGCGCGCTGGCTTTGCCGCCCGCGCGGCGGTACCTCAGGTACCGGGCCGCGTCCATGCAGGCGGTCCCCACGGCGCCGGCGATGAGGCCGCCGACGGCGGCGGCGAGCGGCGTGATCGGGCTGCTTCGGGTGGGCATCGGCGGTTCCAATCGTCGCGGTGGTTCAGGTCATGCCGCCAGCCAGGCCAGCGCGGCGGTGACCAGCACGGCCGGCCCGCTGCCGCTGGCCAGCACGCCCACCACCCCCGTACCGCCGATGCCGGCCTGGACATCCAGGCCGGCCCGCTGCAACTGGCCGGCGACGCGCTGGGCGGTGCGCTGCTCCTGGCGGGACAGTTCAGGATGCCGGTGCAGATCCACGTAAAAGGCCTCTTGATCCGCCCGCAGGCCGTCGTAACCGGCCAGGATCTCCTCGACGCTGCCCATCGCGTGCATGCCTCCTTCCGGCCATCGTGGTGCCCAGGGTCGCCCGCGGGGTGTGCCGGTCGCACCAGGGGCGGACCCTGGTCGGTGCCCTGGACTTCAGCGCGAGTAGTCCGCGCTGGCGTGGGGAGTCGCGTGTTCGAGCGCCGCCCACCCGGAGTCGGCGCGGCGCAGCTCACGCTGGGCTCGCTGGCCGCCGCGCACGCCGAACAGCCGCTTCGCGATCACCAGGTAGACCGCGATCGCCAGGTTGATGGCCAGCGTGAGGCCCTTGAGCGCGGTGGGCCTGTGGCCGATCTCGTAGACCTCGAGCGGGACGAGCAGCACCGTGGCCACGAACGTCAGGTATTCGGCCCACCTCCTGCCCTGCCACAGCCCGACCGCCTCGACGCCCTCAAGGACGGCGTAGCAAATGAGAGCGGCGCCCGTCAGCACCAGGCTGCGGATGCTAATCGCGAACAGCCGGGTGAGCTCGCCCTCGACGCCGCCGCTGGCGGTGTTCGCCGGCCCGCCGACACCGGCTTGCAGGCCGGCGAGGACGCGCATGAAACCTTGCTGCAGCATCGGCTTGTCGGCGGCGAATGCGAAGACCGCGGTGGCGAGCACGGCCAGCACGACGAAGTGGACCGCCCTGTCGACCGCGATCAGGCGCAGCACGTACCTGTCCCGCAGGGCCCGCCCCCGCAGCGGGAGGCTGATCTCGTCGCGCTCGGGTGGGAAGGGGCGCGCGGGCGAGGCGGGAGCCGTCCGCGGCAGCCACGCGTCGCACCGCAGGCAGCGGTACCAGCGCAAACCCGCGTACTCGCGCACCACCAGGTGGTCCTGGGGGCGCACCGCCGCCGCGTCGGTGCCGACGAGGACGTGTCCGTGCCGGGCACAGCCGAGCAGCTCATACGACAGCTTGCGAGCCCGGGCGCTCACCAGATGCCACCTCCGGTTTCGACGTCCTCCCCGCATCCACGCTGCGGTCGCGCGGCTGCCCGTCGCGCCCGGGCCACGCCCTGGCCGCTGCCCTGGTGCGGCTGGCGGCATACCAGGGCACAGGCCAGGGTGTCCCGCGGTTGCGGCGAGCCTCGCGCTGCGGGGACGATTTTTTCCGCCGGATCCGGCCGTCGGCCACGGTGGCTGACGTGATGGTGGCGGCACTGATGGCGTCTGGAGTGCGGCGGGTGTACGGGATCCCTGGCGACTCGCTGAACGGATTCACCGACGCCGTGCGCCGGGACGGCGCGATCGCCTGGCAGCATGTGCGGCACGAGGAGGCCGCGGGGTTCGCGGCGGCCGCGGCCGCCGCGCTGACCGGGGAGCTGGCGGTGTGCGCGGCCAGCTGCGGGCCGGGCAACCTGCATCTGAGCAACGGGTTGTTCGACGCCAACCGCAGCGGGGTGCCCGTGCTCGCGATCGCGGCGCACATCCCGGCGGCCGAGATCGGCGGGGAGCACTTTCAGGAGACCCATCCGGCCGAGCTGTTCCGCGAGTGCAGCGTGTACTGCGAGCTGGTCAGCGTTCCCGCCCAGCTGCCACGGCTGCTGGAGATGGCGATGGCCGCGGCGCTGCAGCGCCACGGCGTCGCGGTCGTGGTCGTCCCCGGAGAGGTGTTCCTGCCGACGCGCCGCAGCACCCCGCGCCGTCGGCGGTGCGAGCGGTGTCGCCGGTCATGCGGCCGGACGACCAGGCGCTGACGGCCGCGGCACAGGTCCTCAATGCCGCCAGCCGGGTGACCGTCCTGGCCGGGGCCGGGTGCGCGGGCGTCGAGTATGACAACCCGTATGACGTAGCGGCCGTCGCGCTCGTCGGCACGGTCATGGACACGCTGGACGCGCTGCTGCCGATGCTGACGGTCAAGACCGACTCCGGGCACCTGGACCGGATGACCGCGCACTACCGCCGGGCCCGCGCCCGGCTCGACAAGCTCGCCGCCCGCGACGCGGTGTTCACCGTCGACGTCGACACCCCGTGCATCTGGGCCGCCCGCTACCTGCACATGAACGGCGACCGCCGCCTGATCGGCTCGTTCAACCACGGCTCCATGGCCAATGCGCTGCCCCATGCCGTCGGCGCCCAGAGCTCCTTCCCGGGGCGCCAGGTCATCGCGCTGTCCGGCGACGGCGGCCTCGCGATGCTGCTCGGCGAGCTCATCACGCTGCGCCAGCTGCGCCTTCCGGTCAAGGTCGTCGTGTTCGACAACGGCGCCTTGTCGTTCGTGGAACTGGAGATAAGGGCGGCCGGCATCGTCACCTACGGCACCGACCTGGATAATCCCGACTTCGCCGGGATCGTGCGGGCCAGCGGGCTGTTCGGCGCCAAGGTCGACAAGGCCGGCGAGCTGGAAGACACGCTGCGGGCCGCCTTCGCCCACGACGGTCCGGCGCTCGTGGACGTCCGGACCGCCCGGCAGGAGCTCGCGCTGCCACCCAAGCTCTCCTACGGGCAGCTCAAGGGCTTCACGTTGTTCGCGACCAGGACCATCCAGTCCGGCGGAGGAGAAGAGCTCCTCGAGCTCACCAAGACGAACCTGCGCGAACTCGAGGTCGAATGGCAGCAGCGCGGGGGCGTCCGTGCCCGCATACGGCCGCGGCTGGGGCGGGTTACAGGCCGGCGGTGAGCTCGGCCACGATGTCCGCCGCCGGCTGTGACCTGCTCGCGAGCGCGACGCGTCGCCCGGGCGGGGGCCGACCCGCCGCCTCCCACGCCCTGGCCGTTGAGTTCCCGAGCGCGCGGTGCGGAGCATCCGGCCACCCGACCTCGTACAGGTCGGGGTACCAATGCGGGTCGGTTTCTGCCGCCGCTATCAGCCGGCGCCTGTAGTCGTCGTGGATTGGCATCTCCTGGGCAAGCAGGAACCGGGTACCCAGCCACGCGGCCTGGGCGCCCAGCGCGAGCACCGCCGCCACTCCCCGGGCGTCACCGATGCCGCCGGCGGCGATCACCGGCACCGGTGCCACCGCATCCACCACGGCGGGCACCAACGGCAGTGTCGCGACGCCACCCCACACGTGCCCGCCGGCCTCCCAGCCCTGCGCGACGACCACGTCCACGCCGGAGGCGACGACTCGCCGCGCCTCCTCGGCGCTGCCGACCGTGTGCATGACAATCCCCCCGGCCTCGTGCACATGCTTGACGTAGCCGCTTGAATCGCCCCACATGAACGACACGACCCGCAGGCCGGCCGCAAGAGCCTGGTCAAGGCGATCATGCCGGTCCTCGGTCAGGATGAGGTTGCCGCCAAACGGCCGCGCGGTGAGCGCCGCCGTCGCACGGACGAGGCCCCCGACGTCTTCGGACCACGTCAGCGTCACGATGCCGAGCGCGCCGGCGTTCGAGACCGCCGCGGCAGCGTGCCGCCCAGCATGATGATCAACAAGATGCCGGCGGTCAGCACATAGCCGCGGCGCGTGTCCGAGGCTTGTATGCCCTCTGTTATGCCCTCTGTGAACGAACGAGACATCATGCGGTCTCCGGTACCCAGCCGGCTTGCTGCCGCCCGGTGGCTCCCCCCGGATGCGCGGGGCCGCAGTTACGATGCTTCCCTCGGCCGCCTGCCGGTACACGCGGACCCGTGTGCTAGCGTCCGCGCGCCAGCCGGGTCAGCGCCCCGGTCAGCAGCGTGAGCACGCCGGCCACGCAGAAGGACAGGATCGACGCCGACATCCAGCTCGCCGGGGTAAAGCCGATGGCGTGCCCAACCGACGTCCACGCCGACACCCACCACGACACGTACCCCGGGTTGATGAGCTGGTAGGTGACGAAGCCCGCGGCCCAGGGCAGCAACATCGGCCAGCGCGAGCGGGCGGTCGCAGAAAGATCCCAGCTGGCGGAGACCACGAAATAGTCCGCGATGAGGACCGCCGTCATCGGCACGAACACCGAGCCGATCAAGTCGAGGAAGTTCTCATAGTCGGCGATGTTGAGCCACAGCGCGCCCGCGGTGGTCAGCGCGGCGATCACGGCGGCCAGGACCCGCCGGTCCCACAGCGGGCGCAGGTTCTGCGTCGAGACCGCGGTGGAGTAGACGTTCGCGAACGACTGGTCCAGCTCCCTGGCGGCGAGAACGGCGAAGGCGAGCGAGCCGAGCGGCAGCGCGATGAACGCGCCGTAGATGTCGGCCGGGTTGCGGGCGACCGTGACAAGCGCGAGCAGGCCGATGACGTAGCAGAGCGTCTGGGTGATGCTGTAACCCGCGAGCGTGCCGGCGAACGCGGCGCGCGGGCTGCGGGAGTGCCTGGTGTAGTCGGCGACCAGCGGCGCGAAAGACACGGCGACGGCGACCACCGTGTCCATGGCGGGCCAGTAACCGGACCAGGTCCCCGCCGTGAACGCGGCCAGCGGGTGCCGCATGAGCTGCACGAACAGGTAGCACAAGACGATGAGCACGGCGGTGGTCGCGTACCGGCGCAGCACCCGGATGGCGCCAAGCGGCCGGATGGTCAGCAGCCCTGTGGCCGCCCCGGCGATCAGGACGTATCCCCACTTCGGCAGGGCGGGCGCCACGGTGTGCGCGGCCGTCGCGATCGTCACCAGTTCGAAGACGCCCCAGCCGAGGCACTGCACGATGTTGCACACCGTGGGCAGGTAGGACAGCCTGGCGCCGAACAGCCCGCGCAGCAGCACCATGGCCGGCGCGCCGGTCTGCGCGCCGGGCAGGCCGGCCAGCGCCAGCGCCGCCGTGCCGAGCACGGTGCCCGCCACGACCGCGGTCAGCGCCGCGGCCAGGGAAAGCTCGGGGGTTCCCGCGCCGCCCGGCTGCAGGACGAAGATCGCGCCGGTGAAGCCGAGCAGGCTCACGCCAAGGTTGCCCCACAACCCGAACTGGTCGAGCAGGCTCAGCGCCTGCGGCACCGGCTCGGCCAGCGTGCGCGCGACCTCGGAATGGCGGTCACCGGGGACGGTGACGAAGTCGTCGCTGGCGGTCGCGGACGTCGTCGCTGCCATGGCAGCCTCCCTACGCCGGCATTACCCGGACAGGTTCAGACGGTCGGTGACGCGGCAAGTCACCCTCTCAGCCCGGTCAGCCCGAGCTCCCGTGCGTATGCAGTTACCCGAATCTACCAGGCGCCCGGGGCGCCCGGGGCGCCCCGGGCCCGTGGCGGGGTCTCACGCGGGCCGCAGCGGGTAGAACCGGCTCTGGGGGCAGGCCGGGTCAGGAAGTGGAGACGCCGATGACACAGGGGAACGCCGGGGGCGACGGCACGGGGGTCGCGGTGCTCGGAACCGGGATCATGGGCTCGGCGATGGCGCGCAACCTGGCCGCCGCCGGTCTGCGCACCCGGGCGTGGGACCGGTCGGCGGCGGCGAGCGCGCCGCTGGCCGACAGCGGTGTCATCGTGGCCGCGGCGCCCGCCGACGCGGTCCGTGACGCCCAGGTGGTGATCACGATCGTGCCGACGGGCGACATCACGGAATCGGTCGTGTTCGGGGGCGGTGTCGCCGAGGCGTTCGCGCCGGGCGCCGTGTGGGCGCAGATGGGCACGATCGGCGTGGCCGCGACGGCCGAGATCGGGGGCAGGCTTGGCCGTTCCCGGCCCGACGTGCTGTTCGTTGACGCGCCGGTGTCGGGCAGCAAAGGGCCGGCCGAGTCCGGCCAGCTGCTCATCCTGGCGTCCGGTCCCGCCGCGGCCGGGCCGCCGCTGCGCCCGGTTTTCGCGGCCATCGGCCGCAAGACCGTGTGGCTTGGTGAAGCCGGTCAGGGCAGCAGGATGAAGCTGGTCGTCAACGCCTACATGTCTACCCTCATCGAGGGTGTCGCCGAGGCGCTGGCACTGGCCGGCCGGCTGGGCATCGACGATAAGGAGCTGGCCGCTGCCATCGAGGGCGGACCGCTCGACGCGCCGATCGCCGACGCCAAGCTGCACAAGATGGCCAGCGGCGACTACGCGCCCGAGTTCCCGCTGCAGTGGGCGCTGAAGGACGTGGACCTCGCGCTCGCCGCCGCGCGCGGCGACGGCGAGACGCTGCCGCTGCTCAGCGCCCTGTCCAGGCAGTGGCACGCGGCCGTGGACGCCGGCCACGGCCGGGAGGACGTGAGCGCCGCCCGGCTGGCGCTGGCCGGCCCGGCCGGGCGGGACCCGCACTAGGCCGGCGCGACACGGTCGCGCCCGGCGGTCACGGCCGCGCGCACGAAATTCCCGATGATCGCCTCGCCGTGCGTGGTGAGGACGGATTCGGGGTGGAACTGCACTCCCTCGACCTGCCATGCCACGTGCCGCAGGCCCATGGGGAGCCGGCCGTACCTGGCGGTGACCAGGAGCTCGGGCGGCAGCGAGTCCTCCTCGACGATCAGCGAGTGGTAGCGGGTGGCATGGAAGCCCTGCGGCAGCCCGGCCAGGACGCCGCGGCCGTCATGGGTGACCTCGCACACCTGGCCGTGGACCGGACGCGGGGCCCTGATCACGCGCCCGCCGAACGCCGCCGCGATCGCCTGGTGCCCCAGGCAGATGCCGAGCACCGGGACCTGCCCGGCGCAGCCGCGCACGACGTCGATGCTGATCCCGGCCTCGGGCGGGGCGCACGGACCCGGCGAGATCACCACGCCCGCCGCGCCGGACGCGGTGACCTGCCCGGCAGGCACCTCGTCGTTGCGGACCACCTCGGCCCGGCAGCCCGCCGTGACCAGCAGGTGCGCCAGGTTGTAGGTGAACGAGTCGTAGTTGTCGACCAGGATGACCAGGGGCCGCGCGGCACCGCCGCGCGGGGTGAGCGTCCGGCCGTGCCACGCCGCGGCCGCGGTCCGGCTGGCCGGCCAGGCGGCCGGCCGGCTGGCCGGGCGGGCGGCCAGGGCCTCCGCGACATGCTTGGTCACCGGCCCAAGTTCCCAGGACTGCGGGCAGCCGTCGATCGAGGCGACCGGCAGCACGCCGGCGACGGCGTTCGACACGAAAATCTCGCTGGCGGCGCGCAGCTGCTCGATGCGCAGCGGCTCGGTGCTCGCGCCGATGCCGTCGTCGCCTGCGGCGCGCAAGATGGCCGCCCGCGCGGTGCCTGGCAGGATCCGGCCGTCGGCGGGCGGTGTCCGCAGCACGCCGTCGATGACCGCGAACACGTTCCCCCTGTCGGTCTCGAGCACCTGCCCGTCGGCGTCGGTGATCAGCAGCTGCCCGCCCGGCGGCAGGCCCGCGGTGTCCGCGAGGCCGGCGAGCAGCCGCCGGTCCAGCCATTTGTGCGCGCCGAAGCCGCCGGGGATGACCGCCGGCCGCAGGATGACGGCCGCCGGCGCCTGGGCCAGCGGCACGACCTCGACGCGGGCCTGCAGCGGGCCGCCGACCGGCCGGACGGTGATCCGCAGCCGTCCGGAGGGGCGCCTGGCCAGGCAGGCCGCCAGGTCGGCGGGCAGGGAGGCGGGCAGGTCCTTGCCGTAGAGCTCGCGGGTGCTTTCCTCGAGCCGGGCGAGATGGGCCGCGAGGTCGGCCGTTTCCCCGGCGGTGACCAGCAGGGAGCTGAACACGCCGGCGGCGGGGCGCGGCCGCGACCAGGTCGGCTCCCCCGGCGCGCGCTCACCCGCGGCGGTGTCGAGCCGGCTGCCGATCGCGGTGATCAGCGGCTTGGCCTTGATGAGGCATTCGGCGTACTCCTCGTCAGGCACCGAGTCGGCGACGATGCCGCCGCCGACGCCAAGCCACACCAGGCCAGGGGCGAACTCGAACGTGCGGATGGCCACGTTCAGCTCAAGGCCCGCGGCGGGGCTCAGGTAGCCGATCGCGCCGGTGTAGACCTCGCGCGGGGCCGCCTCCAGTTCGTCGATCACCTCAAGCGCCCGCACCTTCGGGGCGCCGGTCACCGAGCCGGGCGGGAACGCGGCGCCGATGAGGTCGCGGTCGGTGGCGTCCCCGGCGAGCGTGCCGCGGACTTCGGACACCAGGTGCCAGACGCCCGGGTGGGGCTCGGCGTCGAGCAGGCGGGGGACGGTCACGCTGCCCGGGTCGCAGACCCGGCTGAGATCGTTGCGGACCAGGTCGACGATCATCACGTTTTCTGCCCGGTTCTTGGCCGAGCTTTCCAGGTCGCCGCGCTGCGCGGTCGCCTGCTCGGGCCGCGATGACCGGTGGCTGGTGCCCTTGATCGGCCGGGATACCACGACCCCGCCGGCCCTGCGCAGGAACAGCTCGGGCGACAGGCTCGCCACGGCGCCGCCCGGCGGGGAGATGAACGCGGCGTACGGCGGCGACAGGGCCGTCACCGCCTGGCAGAACGCGTCAAGCGGGTCGCCGGAGAAGTCCGCTTCCGCCCGCAGGCAGATGTTGGCCTGGAAGATGTCTCCCGCCCTGATGTACTCCACCGCCTGCGCGACCGCCGCCTTGTGGCCGGCTGCCGGGGTGATCAGCCGGAAGGAGCCGCAGGCGTAGCCGAGCGGAGCAGGGGGCGGGCTGGCGGCCCGGCGGCACAGGTCCGCGAACCGCCGCTCCAGCGCGCCGGCGCGGGCCGCGGTCCACAGCGCCTCGAAGAACCACTCGCCGCTGGCCTGGTCGTGCCGGAGCACATGGTCGTAGTAGCCGAACCACCAGGCCGGAAGCCGCCGCTCCCCGCTCGGCGGCAGCGCCTCGCCGGCGGAGCTGTACCCCAGGTACCCGATCCACCCGCCGCCGAACGCCGCGGCCGTGTCGTCGCCGCCGTGTCCTGACGGGTACGGGGCGTCGAGGACCTCGCCAAGCGCCCCTGGCGCGCCGCGCGCCAGCAGCGGCTCTGAGCCGATCACGTCGCTCCCGCCGGCCCAGGTCCCGCACAGCGCGACCGGATGGGCGTCCGCGCGGACGAGCCGCAGTGCGTCGGCCGGGCGCAGATCCCACCCCAGCCGCCTGCTCACCAGGCGCGGAACGTCGCTAGCGCGCACTGCTGCTTCCGGCCGACATGTCTAGAAGATAGCCGGTTTGCAGGCCGCCTGCTGCGCGAGCTTTTCCAGGATGGGCAGCGCGGCCTCGAGCACGGCGAGGTCCGCCGGCGCCAGCCGCGCGACGCAGTCGGCGAGCCGGGTGGCGTTGTCCTGGCGGACCTTGTCGATCAGCGCGCCCCCGTCCCCGGTGATCGCGATCACGCAAGCCCGGTGGTCGGCCTCGTCCGGCCGGCGCTCGACCCAGCCGGACGCCACCATGATGTCCACGATCCGGGACATCGTGGAGACCTGCACGCCCAGCCGGTGCGCCAGGCCGCCCATCCGCATGGGTCCGGCCGCGGACAAGACCGCCAGCGTGGTCAGCCGGGTGGGGGTCAGGTCGCCGCGCCCGCCGAGCTTCCCCGCGTGGGCGAGCATCTGCACCGCCACGCCGAGACGGCCCGGCAGGTCCGGCGTGGCATCCGGCGCTGCCTCGGGCGTGGTGTCCGCGAGAGCCATCGTTACCATCCACATAGTTGCTATGTACCAACTAACGTATACGCGGCCTGCCGTGTTCCGCGTCAGCACGCGGTGACACGCCCGCCGGCCCGGCGCAGCCGGCCGGCCCGGACGAGGTCGTCGGTCTGGGTGTCCGCCCAGTACCACGGCCAGGAGAACCAGCGGCGCAGCTCGGGCTCGGGGACGACGACCGCTGCCTTGACCGCGGCGACGACCAGGTCGGCCAGCGCCGCGGCGGGGTCGGCGCCGCCGGGACCGCCGGGACCGCCGGGGTGGGCCTGGTCCCAGCGGGAAAGCTCGGTTGACTGCATGTGGCCCTCCTCGCCCGTCGCCTCCCCCCACCGGGCCACGAGCGCACCGCACCGCTCAAGCGGCGAGCGGAGCGCCTTGAGCTCCTGCCGTTTGAGCCCGAGTTCGGTGCGCAGGTCCTCGGTGTTCGACGGGCCTGTCCTCGCGAGGTGGTCGAGCAGGCGGCGCCAGCGCGGGTCAGCGGCTCGCATGCGGTCGATCTCGGCGCGGCAGATCGGGTCGAGGAGGTCCGCGGTCTGGGCGCTGACCAGCAGGTTCTTGCCACGGTGGACGGCGACGCACAGGTACCCGCGGGCGGTGAGCTCGCCGAACCACGGCCACTTGGTGGCGGGCCACGTGGCGAAGCCAGGGCTGCCGGGCCGGTACGGCTCCTCGTGGCACGCTTCGTACAGGCTGGGCAGCGCCGAGTCGGGCGTGCGGGTCAGCAGGCCGCGGTCGGCCAGGAACGCGCCGGCCTCGTCCAGCGACGCCAGCGCCCGGTCGGGCGTCAGCCGGCATTCGAACGCCCGGCGCTCAAGAAGCTCAGCGAGCGACTCCATGACGCCATCATCGCCCCTCACGCCCGCTGGGGCTGTCGGCTGGGGCAGGCGCCACCGTTCGTTCGGGAAAATTCTTAGTTATTCTCTAGCAAATGACAGCTCACTTGGCGCGCGGATGAGCCGGCTCGTCCCCCGGTGGCTGTCTGGGCACCTCATCGACCTGTCTCCGCTGCGGCGCTCCAGGGATTTCCGGGCGCTGACCGGCGGGCTTGGGGTCTCAACGCTCGGCAGCCAGCTGACCGCGGTGTCGGTGCCGTTCCAGGTGTACGCGATCACCCATTCGTCGCTGTACGTGGGGCTTGTCTCGCTGACCCAGCTGCTGCCGCTGATCTTCGGGTCGCTGCTTGGCGGGTCGCTCGCCGATGCCGTCGACCGGCGGCGGCTGCTGCTCGTCGTCGAGGCGCTTGGCGCCGCCTCGAGTGCCGGGCTGGCGCTGAACGCCGACTTCGGGCCGACGCTGTGGCCGCTGTTCCTGTTCCCCGCGGTGACCGCGGCGCTGAGCGGGATGGACAGCTCGGCGCGCAACGCGATGATCCCCGGCATGCTCGGGCTGTCGTCCGTGCCGGCCGCGAACGCGATGTTCCAGGCGCTGTTCCAGACCGGCGCGATCGTGGGGCCGGCCGTGGCCGGGTTGCTGCTGGCCGGGGCGGGCGTGCGCGTCGTCTACTGGCTGGACGTGGCCACGTTCCTGGTGGCGCTTATGGCCGTGTTCGTGATCGCGCCGCAGCCGCCTCCGCTCGCGGTGGCGGGTGCGGGCGCGGCGGCGGGGGCGGCTGTGGCGCCGGCCCGGCCGGGCTGGCGCTCGACGGTCGAGGGGCTGCGGTTCATCCGGCGATCCCAGCAGGTGCAGGGCGCGTACCTGATCGACTTGAACGCGATGGTGTTCGGCCTGCCGCGGGCGCTGTTCCCCGCGCTGGCGGCGACGGTGTTCGGCGGCGGGGCCACCACGGTCGGCCTGCTGTACGCGGCGCCTGGGTGCGGCGCGCTGCTCGGCGCGCTGAGCAGCGGCTGGGTCGTCCGGATCCGCCGGCAGGGGCTGGCCGTGGTCGTCGCGGTCATCATCTGGGGGCTGGCGATCACCGGGTTCGGCCTGGTGCGGTTCCTGCCTTTCGCGCTCGCGTTGCTGGCCGTGGCCGGCTGGGCGGACGTGATCTCGGCGGTGTTCCGCAACACGATCATCCAGTTCGCCGGGCCCGACTCGCTGCGCGGCCGGCTGATGGGCGTGCAGATGGCCGTGGTCGCGGGTGGCCCGCGGCTCGGGGACCTGGAGGCGGGGGCGGTGGCGACGGTGTTCGGGGACACGTTCGCGATCGTGTCCGGCGGGCTGGCCTGCATCGCCGGGGCGCTGGCGGTGGCGCGGCTGCTGCCGGGGTTCTGGCACCAGCGTGCTGTCACGCACGCGGTCAGCGAGCGCGCCGGGGCCGGTGCTGCTGAGGCCGCCGAGCAAATGTAACGGCGGCCGCGCACGGCGGACGGCGCAGCCTGCATGGTCCCATGCGTCCCACCTGCCTCGCATATGCGACTTCGCACACTCTGTGACCATTTCTGCGTCCGTTTTAGGCGATTTGTCCATGCAAGGAGTGTGCCAAGTGGGCCCGGGAGGCTGTATGGCTGCGGGTGGATGCGGCGCGGAACGGCGGGTCAGGGGACGGTGGGTCAGGGGACGGTGGGGGCCGCGATCAGGGTGGCCAGCTCCGACTCGGTGAAGGTCAGGCCGAAGATGCCGGCCAGCGCGCTGGCGAACTCGTCGTCGGTCAGGGTGCGGCGCTCCTTGAGGTGGCCGGGCCGGGTGATCGTGTAAGCGCGGCCCACCACCGAGTGAACCGAGTCGGGGAAGCGGCGGACGAGGATCGGCTGCCGGGTGAACCAGGAGTCTGGGTGGGTGGACGTGAAGTGGTTGGACATCACCACGTCCGCATGGTACACGAGCTGGTCTTCGAGCCGGTAGAGCGTGACCCACTCGCTGCCTTGCAGCTCGCGCAGCTTCCAGGTCCCGTCGCCGTCGTCGCGAACCACCTGGTACACCCAGCCGTCCAGCTCCTGCGGGCCGCCGGCGCGCGGCCCGCGCAGTTCGAGCGGACCGGGCGGCGAGGAACCGAACCCGACGTCGGCGAGCCAGGCCCGCGACCCGGTACGGACCCGCAGGGTCAGGTGCGTGCGCGGCCGCATCGGCTCGCCGTCGGGGACGACCCGGGCGAGCAGCCGCTCCACGTCGAATCCCAGCCGCTCCAGCGCCGCGCCGAACAGCTGGCCGTGCTCATAGCAGTAGCCGCCGCGGCGGGCGTCAACGAGCTTGGCCTGGATCGATTCGAGGTCCACCACCACCGGGCGCCCGAGCATGATGTCGAGGTTCTCGAACGGGATGGACGCCAGGTGCGCCCGGTGCAGCGCGGCGAGCGTACGCTCAGACGGCTCGCCCGGACCGGTGTACCCGATCCGGGCGAGATAACCGTCTAGGTCCAGCTTGCCGGCCGACCACTCGTCAGTCATCCGCGACCGCGGGCTCGTCGGCGGCTGCTGCCGCCGCCTCCTCCTCCTCGAAGACGGCCGCGGCCTTCGCCGCGACCATCCTGGCGATCAGCGCCCCGGCGACGGCGCCACCCGCGATCACGCCGAGCGCGGTCAGCTTGCGGGGCAGCGACGGCCCGATCCTGAACTTGCCAGGACCGGTCGCGGCGAGCGTCAGCGCGAGCGTGGTGTAGGCGACGGGAAGCTCGACCCCGCCTCGCACGGCCATCAGGCCGCCCTCCCGGTTGTGGGCCGCGGCGACGCTCATCGCGCCGGCGATGGCGAGCGGGCCGGCCGGGTTGGCGATGCCGGTGATCGTGAGCAGGCCGCCCGCGATCTCGGTCGACGCCGCCGCCGCGGCCATCTGCTTGCCAGGCGCGAGACCATTCTTCTCGAACATCGCGCCGGCGCCTTCCAGGCCCGGCCCGTGGAACTTTCCTAGCAGCTTCTGTGAAGCGTGGATAAACATGTACCCGCCGAGCAGCAGCCTGGCGCCGAGCAGGGCCGCGTCGCGCATGATGTCCTCCGTGTCGGTCACCGCTTGAGACTGGAGGCAATATATACCGCCTTGCGGCGCTGGCCTTCCGGCTGGGGAGGCGGCACGGATCGTTCGGGATAAATGGGCCTTGTGGGGCGGCGGCCAGCTCGTGGCTGTGCATGCAGATCCCCGCGAGCGTCGAAGCTTGCACTGGGTGATATTTCTTGACATGCGGGTGCGCGGGGCGGGAGGACGTGGGCGATGGCGGAGATTGTCGAGTTTCCGGTGGCCGCCGGCGGAGTGCTGCGTGTCCAGGCCGTGGACAGCCTGGACACGGGCCGCGGGCAGGAGCTCGTCCCGGCCACGGGCGGCGTCGATGAGAAGGTGCAGAAGGTCAGGGAGACCCTGGAGACCGCGATCGGCTCGGTCACTCCCGCGCTCAGCGTGATCACCACGCAGCTGCGGAAGCTGTCGCCGGACGAGGTGACGGTGGAGTTCGGGCTGGTACTGAGCGTCGAGTACGGGATCGTCGTGACCAAGGGCAAGGGGGAAGTGCACTTCACCGTGACGCTGGCCTGGAAGCAGCCTGCCGGCACGGACGGCACGGACGGTGCGGACGGTGCGGACGGGCAAGGCGGCGGTGGCTGAGCAGGCCGTCGGCGCGGCGTTCACCGTACGGATCACCGGAGCGGACGGGACGGTCGGCGGGCTTGGCGCACTCGTGGCCGGCCGGCATGTGGTGACTTGCGCCCATGTCGTGAACGCCGCGCTCGGGCTGAACCCCTTCTCGCAGCCGCGGCCTGACAGGCGGGTGCACGTGGAGTTCCCGCTGCTCGACGGCGACGGGACGGCAGCCGAGGCGGACGTGGTGAAGTGGTGGCCGCCGCCGGGAGTGGGCGTGGCGGGGGACGACATCGCCGGGCTGGAACTGACCGCCGGGAGCGTGCTGCCCGCCGTGGCCGTGCCCGCCCGGCTGGCCGTGGAACCGCCGCGACTGGGGCACCGGGTCTACGTCTTCGGCTATCCGGCCACGCCGCCGCGGCCTGACGGCGGGCGCGTCGCGACGACGGTCCAGGGGCTGGTGAGCAACGGGCGGCTGCAGCTCGACTCCACGCCTGATTCGGCGCTGCGGGTGCAGCCGGGGTTCAGCGGCAGCCCGGTGCTCGACGACGCGACTGGCCGGGTTGTCGGCCTGCTCGCGCTGGCCGCCGAGGCCGAAGCACGAGACAGCTACGCGATCAGCGCGGACCGGCTGCGGCTGGCGTGGCCGGAGATACTTGCGGGCCGCTGGCAGCCCACCGCCTCGACGACGCGGCGGCGGGAGGCCGGCCAGCTGACGATCCTGCACCTGTGCGACCTGCGTTTCGACAGGGACCGGCTGCCAGGCGCTTCGGCCGGGGAACGGGCGGAGCACCCGTTGTTCGGTCGCCTGCACGCCGATCTGGCGGGGCTGGCCGCCACCGCAGGCCTGCGGCCGGACCTGCTTGTCGTCACCGGTAATCTCACCGGGCAGGCGCGGCCCGCCGAGTTCCGGGCGGCGGCCGAGTTCATCGGCGCCCTGGCTGAAGAGGCGGAGATCCCGCGGCGGCACGTGGCGGTCATTCCCGGCGACCGCGACGTCAGCCGGCTGCTTTCCATGGCCTACTTCGCGGAACAAGAGGCCGCCGACGAGGCTCCCGTGCCGCCATACTCGCGGAAGTGGCGCTATTACACGGAAGCGTTCCGCGACTTCTACGCCGGCCTGGACACTGTCGCGTTCACGCCGGACGAGCCGTGGACGCTGTTCGAGATGCCGGACCTGGCCGTGGTGGTGGCCGGGCTGAACTCCACGATGGCGGAGAGCCACCGGGACTGCGACGACTACGGGGAGACTGGTGCGCGGCAGCTCGGCTGGTTCGCCGCCCGGCTCGCCGCGCGCAAGGACGAGGGGTGGCTGCGGCTCGCGGCGGTGCACCACAACGTCGCGGACGGGTCGCTGCCCGCTTCGGCCCGGTTGCGGGACGCGGCTGACCTGGACCGGGTGCTGGGGCGGCCGCGCCTGGTGAACCTGCTGCTGCAGGGGCAGGCGGACGGCACGGCGACGGTGTACCGGCTGGCGTCCGGGCTGGTCGCCGTGTCGGCCGGAGGCGCCGCTGTGGATCCGGACGGCGCCGCGGCCCAGTACCAGCTGGTAACGGTGCGCCGGGACGGCTTCACCCGGGCCGTCAGGCAGTACGCGACCGGGCAGCAACGGTGGGTGGGGGACACGCGGGTCAGCGCGACCGGATCTGACTGGCGGGATCGGGTGGACTGCCCGCTGAGCGACGTCGACCTAGCCCTGCCGCCGCCTGAGAAGGCACCGAGCGGGGGTGACCGTGGTGCCGGGCAAGGCAAACACGGCACGGACGCGGGGGACCGGCTTTCACTCGCGTCACGGCGCGGCGACTTCTTCGAGCGGGTCGCGGATGCTACCCGGGCCAAGGTGCCCGGCGCGGTCATCACCGAACGGCCGGAGGAGGGTTATCTGCGGGTCACCGTGTCCCGGGACGGCGGCCGGATCGACCAGTGGCCGGTGGGCGTCATCGACGGGCCGGTGACCGAGGGGGCAATCAGCCATTTCGTCGAGCGGGTGCACCGGCAGTTCGCGGCCGACGTCCCCGGGGTGCCGTCCGAGCTGGTGTACCGGCCGCCCGCGGCCTCGGCCGGGCTGGCGGATTTTGCCCTCCGGCAGGGAGTGCTGCTGCGCAGCCTGGCGGAGTACCAGGGGCTGCTCGACCTGAGCCAGCTCGCCGAGGCGCAGCGGGAGCGACTGGCCAGCGACTGGATCTACCCGGCGCGGCTCTACGTCGACCAGCGGTACCGAATCATCAGCGGCGGCGGGCATGCCGACGAGGTCCGCGCCGGCCTCGTCGACCAGGCCGTGCAGTGGGCCGGCGCCGAGGGTGCGCGGCTGGTAGTGGTGCTCGGTGACTTCGGGCGTGGCAAGACGTCGTTCCTGCGCCAGCTCACCCGGGTGCTGCCGGGGCGGCTGCCCGGCGTGACGCCGATCCTGGTGGAACTGCGCAGCCTGGAGAAGGCGCCGTCGCTCGACGAACTGCTCGCCCAGCACCTAGCGCGGCACGGCGTGGAGGACATCAGCCTCGGCAAGCTGCGGTACATGATCAGCAGCGGACGGATCGCGCTGCTGCTTGACGGCTTCGACGAGCTCGAACTGCGGGTGGGGTACGAGAACGCGGCCGACTACCTGCAGACGCTGATCGGCGCGGTGACCGGGCAGGCCAAGGTCATACTGACCAGCCGGACCCAGCATTTCCGGTCCACGGGGCAGGTACAGGACGCGTTGTCCGGGCGGGCCGGGCCCGGTGGCCGGACGGCGCTCGGGGAGCGGGTCGAGAGCAGGCCGGAGAGCCGGGTCGTGGTGCTTGAGGAGTTCTCCGACGACCAGATCGTCCAGTTCCTGAGCAACCTGTACGACGGTGACACGGCTCAAGCACGCGCACGGTTCGAGCTGATCAGCGGGATCGGGAACCTGCTCGACCTAGCGCACAACCCGCGGCTGCTCTCGTTCGTCGCGGACCTGGACGAGGACCGGCTGCGGGCTGCGCAGGACGAGAACGGGCAGATCAGCGCGGCCAGTCTGTACGAGACGATCATCGACCGGTGGCTCGACACAGAGGCGCAGCGGCACCTGCACCGGGCTGGGCTGCCCGCCTTCAGCAAAGAGGAGCGGCTGGCCGCGTGCACCGCGCTGGCGCTGCGGCTGTGGGCGTCGCAAAACCCGGCGATCGCGCTTGGCCAGCTCACCGCCGAGGTTGCCGCCACGCTGGCCGGGCTGACCGAGCGTGGCTTTACCGAGGAGCAGGCGGCGCATTCGGTCGCCTCGGGGAGCCTGCTGGTGCGAACCGAGGACGGGGCATTCGCGTTCATCCATCAGTCGGTCATGGAGTGGCTGGTCGCGAAGGCGGCCGCCGGCGAGCTTGACGATGACCGGGAGCGGGACATCCTCGCGTCCCGGCGGATGTCCCTGCTGATGGCCGCGTTCTTCGCCGACCTGGCTGGGCCGTCGCGGGCCCGCGAGTGGGCGGACGGGACGCTCGCCGGACTGGACGCGCCCGAGGCCGCCAGGCAGAACGCCATCGCGGTCATGGAGCGCATCGCCGCGCGGCTGGTTCCCGATATGACCACCGTGGAGGAGAATCTGGGCGCGGTGGACCTGAGCGGGCAGGGGGTGTACCTGAGCGGGCAGGACCTGGCCGGGCTGGACCTGCGCGGCCAGGACCTGACCGGCGCCAGCCTGCGCGGCGCGAATCTGCGCGAGGCGAACCTGTCCGGCATGCGGCTGGATCGTGCCGACCTGACCGGGGCGGACCTGACCGGGGCGGACCTGACCGGCGTGGTGATGACCGGAGGATCGTTGCGTGCGGCGATCCTCAGCGACAGCACGTGGATCCGGGCCGCCGTCCTGGGTACCGAAGGGGTGGACGACCCGGACATCGCGACGGAGGAGCTGGCGGCGGCGGCGGTCTCCGGCAAGGACCCGGTACAGGTCATGGTCGCACCCTCCAGCGCCACCGCGAACTGTGCCGCGTTCTCCCCTGACGGTGCGCTGCTGGCCTACGGTGACGGCACCACCGTGCGGATAGCCGACGCGGGGACCGGCAAAGTCCTGCGTATCCTTCCAGGTCATGCCGACACCGTGACCGCGGTCGCGTTCTCCCCCGACGGCACCCTGCTCGCCACCGCATCCCGCGACGGCACCGCGCGCACCTGGG
The DNA here is from genome assembly GCA_030038035.1 of Trebonia sp. The sequence continues at coordinate 9,193 of JASHPP010000164.1, read as the reverse complement.
ACACCGCCACCGGCATCCCCCGCACCACCCTCACCGGCCACGACAACTGGGTCAATGCGGTCGCGTTCTCCCCCGACGGCACCCTGCTCGCCACCGCCTCCGACGACGGCACCGCGCGCACCTGGGACACCGCCACCGGCATCCCCCGCACCACCCTCACCGGCCACGACAACTGGGTTAGCGCGGTCGCGTTCTCCCCTGACGGCTCCCTGCTCGCCACCTCCTCCTCGGATCGCACCGCGCGCACCTGGGACACCGCCACCGGCGCCCCCCGCACCACCCTCACCGGCCACGACGACCGGGTGACCGCGGTCGCGTTCTCCCCCGACGGCACCCTGCTCGCCACCGCCTCCGCCGACCGCAGCGCCCGCACCTGGGACACCGCCACCGGCGCCCCCCGCACCACCCTCACCGGCCACGACAACGGCGTGACCGCGGTCGCGTTCTCCCCCGACGGCACCCTGCTCGCCACCGCCTCCGCCGACCGCACCGCGCGCACCTGGGACACCGCCACCGGCACCAACTATGACACCCTGACCGGCCACAACGAGCGGGTGACCGCGGTCGCGTTCTCCCCTGACGGCTCCCTGCTCGCCACCGGATCCGACGACGACACGGCACGCCTCTGGAAGCTGGGCACGCGTCGTTCCTCGTTCAGCAGCGGACCGGAGTCGGCCGTGCTGCGCGGGCACACCGGGCCGGTGCGGAACGTCGCGTTCTCGCGGGACGGCAGGCTCCTCGCCACCGGCTCCGACGACCGCACGGCACGCGTCTGGGATGTGCGCGCAAACGCGACCCGCACCGTGTTCGCAGGCCACGACGCCGCGGTGAACTCGGCCGCCTTCTCCCCCGACGGCACACTTCTTGCCACGGCCTCGGCCGACGGCACCACGTGCGTCTGGGATGCTGGCAGCGGTACTCGTCTGGCCACGCTGGTCGTGCTTGCCGGGGGCGGCTACGCGACGCTGCTTCCCGGTGGGCGGTACAAGCTCGAAGGGGAGCCGGGCGACCGCCTCTGGTGGGCGATCAAGCTGTGCCGGTTCGGGGCTGGGGAGCTCGACCCGTATGTTCCGGGGGTGCGGAGGGTGGAGGCCGCGGAGCGGGTTATCCCCCTGCTAGGTGTGTAGGGGCGGGCTGGGGAGGCGGCCCGGATCGTTCGGGATGGCAATGAGAAGTCCCGGGCGCGGTGCCTTGCGGCTTCCCCGGCCACCGGTGGGGCGGGCGCGGACATGAATACCTTGCGCGCCCTGGGGTAGCGGCAGCGGGTCCAACCCGTACGCCGTTTACTCGATCGGGAAGTGATAGCAATGGTTGCGATGCTGCGGATACGGCGCAGCCACGGGATCTCGGGCGGCGTCCTGATCGCCCTGCTGGGCAGCTGGGGCGGCCTCATCGCGTTCGTCGGACCGTACTTCCACTACGCCTACACGCCGGACAAGGCGTGGACATACACCACCGGGCGGCTCTGGCTGGAGATCCTCCCGGGCGCCGCCGCCCTGCTCGGCGGCATCATGCTGGCGGCGGCCCGGGGCAGGCACACTGGGCTGTTCGGGGCTTTCCTGGGGATCATCAGCGGGGCCTGGTTCGCCCTCGGCAACGTGGTCGCCCCGTTGTGGACCACGGCCACGCCGGCCGGCGTCCCCGCGGGCACCACCGCGCTGATGCGGGCGATGGAGCAGATCGGGTTCTTCACCGGCCTCGGCGTCGTCATGGTCCTGGTCGCCGCGGCGGCGGCCGGACGGCTCACCGCGGTTCCCGGCCTGGCGGGCAGGATGCCCGTTCGCCGCGGCCGGCCGGCTGCCGTGGCGGCCGACCGCGAGGACACCAGGGTCATGGGGTAGCCGGCGGTTGGACGTCACGGTGAGAGGCGGCAGCGTGACGCTGGACTTCACCGAGGCGGCTCACCCGGCGGGAGACCGGCGGGAGAAGTGCGCCTGGTCGCCGAGCAGCTTGCTGGCGCCGGCAGCGAGCCACAGCTCGGCGAGGTCCTGCACCCTCCTCAGGTCTCGGCCGGTGAGTTCCTCCATCTTTGTGATCCGGTGGATGATCGTGTTCCTGTGCACGCCGAGAGCGCGCGCGGTGGCGGCAACGTTCCGGTCCCGGTCCAGTAGCAAAAGCAAGGTCCGCTCCAGCTCCGTGCCGTGCTCCGCGTCATGCGTCGCGAGCGGGCCGAGGATCTCCTCCACGATTCCGGAGAGGGCCTGCGGATCGGCCGGCAGCCACATCGCCGAACTCCTCATCGCCGCGTAGTCGATCAGCGCGCGGCGCTGCGAACGGGCGTAGCGAAGTGCCCACAGCGCCTCCCGCCTGGGCAGCTCCAGTGACTTGCCGGCCTGGAACGGCCTGCTGACGCCCGCGCGCGATCCAGGGCTGGCGGCGAGCACGTCTGGCCCGCTCGCGGATTGTTGCAGCAGGACGTACAGCTCATGCTGGCGCTGCAGGACAAGGTGCGGAATGCTCAGGTCGAGGAGCCGAGCGGGCAGGTCGTGGTCGTGACCACGGTCACTGGAAACTGCGGCGAGGACCATCGGCTGGCCCGGATCGAGCCCTGCCAGCCGAAGCCGGGTACGCGTCGCGTCCGGGTCCAGGATCCCGCTGAGCATCTCGCTCAGCGTCTCAGCGCCTTCGCGGCGCATGGCCTCCCGCTCGCGCATCAAGTTTGCCAGCTCGAGGGCCGCGATCGTCGCGATGTGGCGGAGAGCGAGCATGCCGAGAGCCTCGCGCCCGGGCTGCTCGATCCCGACCAGATAGCCGGCCACCTGGCCGCGTAGCGGAACGGGCACCGACACCCAGCCGGCGTCGGCTGCCACGGTGCTGGCACCCGAAGAGGCGGGCGGTTCCCATTGCCCCGGCGCGCCGGGAATACCGTGAATGAGCGGGCGGCCGCCCGGGGAGCACAGGTGCAGCTCGTAACCGGACACCTCGGCGAGGCGGTCGAAAAGCTGCGGCGGGCCGAGGCCGTAGCTGGTAGCCAGCCGGAGGCTGTCGAAGATGCGCAGATAGGACAGCAGCTGGCGCTGTGACCGCTCGCGGTTAGCCGCTGTGACCACGCTGATCACGGCCAGGTAGGGCACCTCATAAGCTACCTCGAGCACGGCGAAGCTGAGCTCGTCCGCCGCGGCGAGCATCTTCTGCGTCAAAGGCGGCGCCGACATCCCCTTGGCGATCGCGACCGCGGCCATGCCGGCCCTGGCGAGCCGCTCGAGGTAGGCGCACTGGCGCTGTGCCTGGGCTGGGATCGCGATGCCGGTCGTCAGGACCAAGCCCGGCCCGTCTAGCCAGCCCGTCGGGTCTTCAAGCTCGCAGACGTGCGCCCACTCGACCTCCCGGCCGAGACCGCCGCTGCCCGCCCGCACGCTGATGCCGAGGTGTGACATGGAGGCGATGTCAGCGACTGTCAGCGCCATGACCTGTCAATCCTGCCTTCCAAGGCTAGAGGCGCGAGTCCGGAGCCGCGCGGCCTACCTGGCTAGCACCTATCGTGCTGACAGGCACATGTCTGTGCAAGTGCACACTCGACGGGGCGGTATCAGGGCTAACTGCCAATTGACCAGGTCAAATGCCCACTTTACTGTTTTCGCAATCGCTCTGCCCATGGTCACGTTGAGTACAGGTTCAACAGAGCGAAGCTGGGCTCGACTGAAGCGGAGGAACTGTGACCACGGCCGTAACACATCGCCAGGCCCTCATCGACGGCCAGTGGGCCCACGGCGGCGACGGGGTGATCGAGGTCCGCAGCCCCCACTCCGGAGAGCTCGTCGGGACGGTCGCTCGCTGCACGAGCGCTCAGGTCGCCCAGGCGGTGACTGCAGCTAAGAATGCCTTTCCGGCCTGGAAGAAGACGCCGCTGCTCGACCGCGTCGACCTGCTGTACAAGGCCTACGAACTGTGCAAAGAGCGCAACGAGGCCATCGCGCGCCAGATCTCCCTGGAGATGGGCAAGACCATCCGCGAGTCCCGTGAGGAGATGGCCGAGTACGCGTGCGAGCACTTCCGGCGGGCGTCCGAGGACGTTCTCCGCTACCGCGGCCAGTTCCTGCCGTCGACCCAGGAGCGGTCGAATAACAAACGGATCGTGGTGTCGCAGGAACCGGCCGGAGTCGTGGCGGTCGTCACGCCATGGAATTTCCCTGTCGACATCGCCGCGATCACGATTTGCTACGCCCTGGCGATCGGCGACACGGTCGTCTGGAAACCTAGCGAGTATGCGCCGCTTTCGTCTGCGATGCTCGCCGACATCTTCGATGAGGCGGGGTTTCCCGCCGGCACGCTGAACATGGTCACCGGCGAGGGCGGGGTCGGCCAGGCCTTGGTCGCGCACCCCGATGTCAAGGCGGTTGTCTTCACCGGCAGCACGAAGACCGGCATGAGCGTCGCCTCGTCGATCGGGCTAAAGAACCGCGTCCTCGAACTCGGCGGCAACGGGCCGATCATCGTCCGCCAGGACGCCGACCTCGATCGTGCCGCGGACGCGGCGATCGTCGGGTGCTTCTATCTCGCCGGGCAATGCTGCACGGCGGCCGAGCGGCTGCTGGTGCACAAGTCGGTGCACGATGAGTTTGTCGCCCGGCTTGCCGACCGCGCGGCGAAGCTGCGCCTGGGCGACCCGCTGGACGACGCAACGGACATGGGGCCGCTGTGCAATACGGGCGTGCTAGAGCGGACCAGGCAGCATGTCGATGAGGCGGTCGCGGAGGGCGCGAATGTCGTGCTGGGCGGGACCAGCAATGGCCTGCATTTCACGCCGACCGTGCTGACGGGCGTGACGCCGGGAATGGCGATCGCGAAGGAAGAGACCTTCGGCCCGGTCGCGCCCGTTATCGAGTTCGGCTCGGATGACCAGGCCATCGAATTGGCGAACGCGACCGAGTACGGGCTGACCGCCGCCGTGTTCACCAACGACCTGCGTGTGGCGTGGCGGTATGCCGACTCGCTGCGGCATGGCACGGTCCTGGTCAACGAGACCACCAACTACTGGGATCAGCTTGCACCGTTCGGCGGCCGCGGCAAGTCAGGGACGGGGCGGGAGCTCTCGTCCTGGATGCTCGACACGCTCACAGAAACCAAGCAGATCGTCTTCGACATCGGGTAGTTCTGTGCGTTTCGACCCGGGTATAGGAGCTCGCCGTGAATGACAACGGGCTGCAGGTCCCTGCCAGCCAGCTGGACGCTCTGCGTGCCGTGCCGGCGCAGGACATGCTCGTCGATCCTGCCCAGCTCGAAGCGGTTCTCGAGGAACCGGACGACAAAGACAGGGTTTCCCTCCCCGCGCTCGCGGGCTGGACGATCGCGTCGCTAGCGGCGACAGTCGGCGCCGCGATCTGGTGGGCAGTGGCCGGGCACTGACCCCGCTGCGGCGCGCGCCGCGATCGCGATATTCGACCGCCGCAATCGAAGGAGGCCTTCATGGCGACCGAAGCACTCGACAGCGTCGAGCCGGGCTCGGCTCATTACGGGCAGGACATCCTTCCGCTGCCTCGCAAGGACCGCTATGCCGGGACGCTACTGATGTTCTGGTTGTGGGCCGGCGGCAATGTCCTGCTCACCACGTTCCTGCTCGGCGGCTACTACGCCTCGGCCCTCGGCCTGCGCGGATTGATCATCGCCACCGTCGTTGGCAGTCTGCTGGGCTGCCTGTGGCCGACGCTGACCGGGCTGCGCAGCGCCCGGTACGGCGTTGACGAGTACGTCGGCATGCGGTCCACGTTCGGAACCTATGGCTCGTACGTCGGCGTCATATTGCTCGTCGTCATTAACTTCGGCTGGATCGGGATCCTCTCTCAGATAGCGGGCAACTCTGGAATCTCGGCGATCCGCGAGCTGAGCAAGACCGCGAATAGCTCGACTGGGTTCGGCGCGAATTGGTTCACTCTGTTCGCGCTGATCTGCGGGATCGTCATCCCGGTCATCATGTTGTATATCAGCCCGAAGACCGTATTCCGCCTGGTCAAGTGGGCGGTGCCGCTGCTGATCATCTTCGCGTTCGTCTTGCTCGGCAAGCTGCTGTCCGACTTCAGCTGGGGCAAGCTCACCGCGATCCACCCGAACCACTCAGTGACTTTCGCGTACGCGATCGAGGCCGCAGTCGCCTACAACATCTCCTGGTTCCCTTACATGGGCTCGTGGAACCGGTTCGCCAAGACGCAGAAGGCCGCGTTCTGGGGTGCCTGGGGCGGGCTCACCGTGGTGAGCATCCTGTTCGCCGTGATCGGCGGGATGGCCGCGCTAGCATTCAACACGGCCGACCCGAGCGCCTGGGCAACGGCCGCGGGCCTCGGCATTCCCGCGATCTTCATCATCGTGTTCTCAACGATCATCAACTGCGCGATGCTGTTCTACGCGTCGGTGATGGCGCTGAAGGTAGCGATCCCGAAGATCAACTATCACATCATCGTGCTACTGGTGGCTATCCCATCGATTCCGTTCCTGTACCAGGGCACGCTGTCAGCGAAGTTCAATGACATCCTCACCGTGGTTGGCGCATTGGAGGCGCCGTACTGGGGCGTCGCGCTCGGCGACTACTTCCTGCTGCGCCGCGAGCGCCTGTCGGTGCCCGACCTGTACCGCCGCAACGGGCCGTACTGGTTCACCGGGGGATTCAACCTCGGAGCGATCGTGATCTGGCTGGCTGGCGTAGTCGCGTGGCTTTGGCTGGCGGGATCGACGACGCTGATCTCGTGGGCACAGTCCTTCGGCACCGGTGTCAGCGTGTACAACGTGATCACGGCGTCCACGCCGGTGATCTTGGGATGCGCCGTGGTGTATTACCTCGTCGGCCACCGGCTTGGCTGGGCACTGCGCTCGCGTCCGGAGCCTGGTGCTGTGGGCGCGGGTGTTGCCTCGCCCAGGGTGTCTGGAGCGGGCACGGCCACCGATGGAAGCGTCTGACCTCCATTCCCGCCTGCGCCTCGCCGCCCCCGTGCGCCCGCCGTCCGCGTGCGCCCCCGCCGTCCGCGTGCGCCCGCCGTCCCCGTGCGCCCGCCGTCCGCGAGCGACTGGCGGGCGCACACCGGTACCCGTCGGCGGGCGAATTGCCGTTTCCTGGCCCCACTGATCGAGCCACATCGGCTGTCATTTAGGAAGTACTCATGGACCACACACTGCCAGACCGTGCACAGGTGGTTATCGTCGGTGGCGGCATCATCGGCTCAAGCACGGCCTACCACCTGGCCAAGCGCGGCTGGACCGACATTGTGCTAGTCGAGCGCAAGCGGCTCACCTCCGGCACGACGTGGCACGCAGCCGGCCTGATCACCCAGGCTCGCCCCACCTCCGCGACCCGGGAGATCGTCAAGCGGAGCCTGGGCGTCTTCGAGTCGCTGGAAAGCGAGACTGGCTTTTCTCCCGGATTCCAGCGGACGGGCACCTTGCATCTGGCGGACGGGCCCGAGCGCTGGGAGGAACTACGGCGCCTGGCGTCAGCGTGCCGGGGAAACGGCATCCGCGTCGAAGTGCTCACCCCGGATGCCGCCCGGGAGCTGTTCCCCCCGCTGTACGTCGAGGACCTGATCGGCGCGCTGTACTTCCCCGACGACGGGCGCGGGAACGCGACAGACACCACGATGGCCCTCGCCCGTGGCGCGAGCCAGCTCGGAGTGAAGATCTTTGAGGGAACGAAGGCGACGGGCGTCGCCCGCAAGGGCGACCGCGTGTTCGCTGTCGAGACCGAGGCGGGCAGCATTGAAGCCGAGTACGTGGTCAACGCGACCGGGATGTGGGCCCGCGAGTTCGGGGCCAAGGCGGGCATCAAGATCCCGCTGCAGGCACTCGCTCACTACTACATCGTGACCGACGCCATTCCCGGCCTCCGTCCTGGCATGCCGACAATCAAGTGCGCCCCCGACTACTCGTACGTGAAGAACGAGGGCGCCGGCCTCATGGTCGGCTTCTTCGAACCTGGCAGCTACCCGTGGGCTTCGCGTGGCATCCCAGAGGACGCCGAGTTCACCCAGTTGCCTGAGGACTGGGACCATCTCGGGCCGTTCTACGAGAACATGATCAAGCGGCTGCCGTGCCTGGCGGACGCAGGTATCCGCCTGCACTTCTGCGGCCCGGAGAGCTTCACGCCAGACGGCCTGTATCACCTCGGAGAGGCGCCAACCCTGCGGAACTATTACGTCGCCGCAGGCTTCAACTCAGTCGGCTTCCTCAGCGGGCCTGGCGCGGGATCCGTCCTGGCAGATTGGATCGTCGACGGCCGTTCCCCGATCGACATCCCCGAGACAGACCCCCGCCGGATCGCGCCGCACGAGACCAACCGCCGCTACCTGGAAAAGCGGGTTACCGAGACACTGGACGTCGCGTACGAGATTCACTGGCCATACCAGCAGCGGACGAGCCCGCGGGGCCTGCGGCGCAGCCCACTGTACGAGCAGACCCGAGCCGCAGGCGCTGTTTTTGGCGAACTGCTCGGCTGGGAACGCGCCAATTGGTACGCCCCGCCCGGCGCAGAGAACACGGAGGTCTCTACCTTCGGTCGCCAGAACTGGTTCGAGTTCTCGGCGGCCGAGCACCACGCCGTCCGCCAGGCCGTTGGCTTGTTCGACACCTCGTCCTTCGGCAAGCTGCTTGTTCAAGGACGGGACGCAGAGAACGTGCTCCAGCGAGTAAGCGCGAACAACGTCGGCGTCGAACCCGGGCGGATCGTCTACACCCAGTGGCTCAATGAGTGGGCCGGCATCGAAGCCGACGTCACAGTCACCCGTGTAAGCGAGCAGGAGTTCCTGGTTTTGTCGGGTCCCGCCACTATCAGCCGCGACCGCGACTGGCTGCAGCGCCATATTCGGCCCCACGAGTTCACCACCGTGACTGACGTGAGCACGGCCTGGGCGATGGTTTCTGTCATGGGCCCGGATGCGCGGCGCATGCTGCAGCCGCTCACGGACCACGACCTGTCCAACGAGGCGTTCCCGTTCGGCACCTCCCGCGAGATCGACCTCGGCTACGGCTACGTCCGTGCCACGCGCATCACCTATGTCGGTGAACTCGGCTGGGAGCTGCTAATACCAGCCGACTTTGCCGTGCACATCTACGACACGCTGGTCGAGGCGGGCGCCGAATTCGGACTGCTCCACGCGGGCTACCACGCTCTCAACTCCTTGCGGCTCGAGAAGGCCTACCGGAGCTGGGGCCATGACATCGCCAGGAGGGACACGCCGCTAGAAGCGGGACTTGGCTTCGCGATCGCGTGGGA
>JASHPP010000163.1 GCA_030038035.1 Trebonia sp. | reverse complement strand
CGCCGGCCATCGCGGCGGCCGCGGCCGGGTTGCGCCGCGCCCAGCGGGCGGCGCGGTAGGCGCCCATGCCGGGTATCGCGACGGCCCCCGCGGTCGCGGACGCGCGGCGGAAGCCGACGCTCGCCTCGCGCCAGCTGTACTCCGCGCGCTCGGTGGAGCCGAGCACGCCGTAACCGACCGAGGAGAACAGGTGCTGGAACGGCTTGCGGTAGATGAACACCGCCACGGTGACCAGCGCGATCATCATGATCTTGAGCGCCCACGGCAGCGCCTGGTCGCTGGTGCTCATGATCAGCGAGTAGCAGTAGAGCAGCACGCTCAGCACGAGCGCGACCGCTACCTGTTTGAGCAGGACGCCGACGAGCATCTCGAACCAGCGGATCGCGATGACCCGCCCGAATCCCGGATGCACCCCGATGATCAGGAAGAACGGCCCCGCGACGAGCAACAGCAGGAAGCCGAGCTTCAAGACGATCAGGGTCAGCGCGATCAGCAGCACGAGCAGGCCGGCGGCCACCGCGGCGAACAGCGCGGAAAAGCCGATCTCCAGCCGGGTCGTCCACTGGATGCCCTGGAACAGGGGGTAGACGGCCGGGTCGTTGGCCTGCAGTCCCTTGGCGATGCCGACGTACGTGTCCTCCTTGGCGGTGATCAGCGCCTGCGTGGCCGGCTCGTTGACGGCGATCGCCTGCGCCCACAGCAGCTGCCTGCCGTACTGGTTGACCACCGTGGGGGTCTGCGTCGGCGACGTCGCGTACGCCGTGGTGCCGAGCTCGCCGTCCAGCCAGGGCTTGCAGACCAGCACCGACCACAGCTCGTTCGCGTTCTGGTCCACCAGGCCGTTCGCCGAGGTGAACGCGTAGTTCGCGGTGACGCTCTGCGGGTCGCCGGACGCGACCGGCAGGCAGTTGCTGCCCGTGTTGCCCGGCAGCTTGGCGAACGCGACGTTCATCACCTGGGTGACGGAATTGGAGACCGTGGTGCCGACGCCCGTGAAGTCGGCGGGACGGCCGATCAGCCAGATCGCCGCGGCGCAGGCGACGACCATCCACAGCGTCCCCTCGATCGTCCGGGTGGCGCGCTTGCGGATCAGCCCCTGCCAGGCCAGCCAGATCGTGCCGATGATCACGACCGGCGCGAGGAACGGGAAGTAGATGGCGTCGCCGAGCGCGGTGATCAGCCGGTTGACCGCGCTGCTCAGCCAGGCCAGGATGCTGTTCCCCGCGGCGGCCTGGTAGACGGTGATCGTCACCCGGTCCAGCGCCTTGGCCATGTCGAAGACCATGCCGGCGACGTTGTTGCCGATCAGCGAGGTCATGTCCGAGCAGGTGAGGCCGTAGGCCGCCCAGTACTGCCCGGCGATGCCGTAGTTGTCGTACAGCGTCTTGCCGCCGGTCTCCCCGCCGGGCGTGGCGATCATCGAGTCGATGCCCGCGGTGGCCTGCTCGGGCTGCGGCACCGACGGCGTGCAGATGTTGTTCAGGTCGCCGACCAGGCCGGCCTGGCCCGAGCTGCACAGGCCGAGCAGCCCGCCGATGTCGCCGATGCCGGGCACCGCGCAGACTCCCCCGTCGGGTTCGGTCATGCCGATCAGCCGCACCGCGGTATCCGGCTTGGCGCGGGCAGCGGGCCTGGCGGCCGTGCCCGGCTCGGCGTGCGCCGCCGGCGCGGCGCGGGAGATCGTGGCGGCATGCGCCGCCGGCGTGATCGTGGCCGCGGCGGCCGGCCGGGCGAGGAACAGCCCGCCGAGCAGGACCGTGCCGATCGAGCCCGCGAGCAGCAAGGCTCGGGTCAGGGTCCGTGGTGCGCGCGTTCGTCCGGCCCGGGGGTGGGGTTCAGCCATGAGGGGGGCTCCTGTGTACGGCGGTTGTGCTAGGTGGTCGCCGCCGCCGGCTGCGCCGGCCGACGGGCTCGTGTCGGATTCGTGTCGATCCAGTCCCGTAGTTCTTCGGATACGAGATCGACGCCGATGCGGCCCGCGCGGTCGTCGAGATCACGGAAAACGCACTCGCCGTTGCCGAGGCCACGCAGCACCGCTTTGTGCTCCTCGGACGGCTCCACGCCGAGCAGCGAGCAGACGTTCGCCACCTCGGCACGTTCCGTCGAGCGGAACGCGAAGACGCTGGACAGGCAGTTGGTCACCTGCTCGTTGAGCAGGTCGCCCGCGTTCTGGGAGATGAGGACCAGCGCGGTGTTCCGCGAGCGCCCCATCCGGGACACCTCGGGAACCAGCTTCGCGCCCTCAGGGGTGGACGTGATCGCCCAGGCCTCGTCGAGGAAGATCGCCTTCGGCGTGGTCCTGCCGACCGCGTTCATCAGCCTGCGGGCAAACTGCGAGACCAGGTAGAGCAGGGCGACGGACAGCCGCTGCTCGTAGGAGAAGTCGTCCCTGGCGGTCGTCGCGTCCGGCAGCGTCAGCCCGCCAAGGGTGAACACGGTCGTCCAGCCCTCGGCGTCGATCTGCTGCCCGCCGGACGGCGCGAAGCACAGCCGCGCCAGGCGCATCTCGGAGATCGACCGCATCACCGCGCCCAGGTTCTTCCAGGCCGGGTCGTCGGACTCCTCCAGGTGGCGGACGACCTTGCCCAGGCTGGGCCGCTGCCCGCCCGCCACGGCGCCGACCGCCTGGATCATCGCGCTTTCCCGCTCTTCGCTCATCCGCGGCAGCAGCAGGCGCAGCGTCTCGGTCGCCATCGTGCGCTTTTCCGCCAGGTCGTCGCCGAACGAGAACGGGTCGAGCAGCCCGGCCGCCGCCGACCCGAGCGGCAGCACCCGGGCCTTCCGCCCGGACCTGACGAGGTACTCCGCCAGCGGTTCCGCGTCGCCCTTGGGGTCGACCACCGCGATCGTCCCGCCGCGCAGCGCGAGCTGGTAGATCAGCAGCATCGCCAGCGTGGTCTTGCCCCCGCCCGGCTCGCCGGTGATCGCGATCGCGGTCGGCCTGTTGCGCGCCGTCGCCAGCATGGGGTCGAAGTGGACGACGGAGCGGGCCCGCCCCAGCGTCTCGCCGATGTACGGCCCGACCCACCCGACGCCGTCCGCGATCCGGTCGCCGAGCTCGACCGTCGCCGTCGGCATGCCGCCGGCGATCGTGTACAGCGGCTGCCGCTGCACGTAGGAGGACAGCCGCACCCGCTCGCCCGGCAGCGACTCGGTGAGCAGCGAGAACTGGTCGCCGGTGGAGTTCACGATGTCGATGCCGATGTCCCTGTAGTGCTCGGTGACCGCCTCCACGCGGCGCACGCACAGGTCGCGGGTGGGCGCGGTCACGAGCAGCCGGTGCCAGCCGTAGACGAACGGCAGCCGCTCCTTGGTGATGCCGTGCTCGAGCATCCGCGCGGCGGCGATCTGCTCGGCCAGCGCGATAGGCGCCTCCGCGCCCGCCTCCCTGATGTGCGCGTCCATGTCGCGGGCGTGCGCGAGCCGCCTGCCGACGTCCTTGCTCGCCCTGGCCGGCGGGATCAGCCGCATCCGGGAGCTGACCTCGACGGGGAACGGCAGCAGGTCCGCGTAGTGCAGCCACGGCTCGCCGTCGGGGAACGACATCACGTCGGGGAACCTGGCGAACGACAAGAACGCCGCGTACGACTCCCCGTCGACGTGCTCAAGGCGCAGCAGCGTGCGCCCGTTGTGCACCTGGCCCTCGTAGAGCTGCTCGATCTCCCCCGCGCCCCAGGTGCGGCGGCGGGCGGCGGACGGGGGCGGGTCGTTGAGCGAGCCAAGCAGCGTGTGCCGCACCAGCCAGGCCACCTCGCGCGAGGTGGCGTGCCGCGCGCCGAGCGCGCTCGCGGTGAGCGCGCGGCCGAGCCGTTCGGCCAGCTCGGTCCACTTGCCGATCTCCCCGGCCGGCACGGCCTCGTCCTCAATGCCCAGGGTGCGCTCGGTGGCGCGGTAACTGCCAAGGAAGTGGGCGAACAGGCCACCCGACAGCTGCGCCCGCATGCCGCGCTGGCCCAGCCGCACGCCGAGGTAGATCTCCTTGCACCAGAAGTCCTTCGCCCACACGTGCTGGTAGATCTGCTCCAGGTACTCCCGCCAGCCGGGGCCGCCGTCGGCGGTGGCGTCGAGGCCGGTCGCCCACTCCACCGCCGGGTACGGGCGGTGCGCGATCCGCAGGTGCACCTCGGCGTCCTGCATGCGGATCGCCGCCAGGGCCACCGTGATGTTCGTCGCGAGCGCCTCGCGCTCCTCAGGCGCGGTGAACTCGTACGAGACAGAGGGCACGCGGTAGTACGCCCAGGCGTGCGTCTCGGTCAGCAGCACCCGGTCGTCGAAGTATCGGATCGCCAGCCGGCTGCGGCCCTTCGACTTCGTGGTCACCACATCTCCTGAGTAGGTCGTCCGGGGCAGGCGGCACGGACCGTTCGGCCCATCACTGCCTTCTCCTGATCGGTGCCGCGGCCATTCCCGCCACCAGCACCCCCGCCAGCGCGGTGTACGCGACGCGGGTCTGGGAGCGGAGCGCGGACGGGCCGGTGCCCCCGACCGGCACCATGTCGTCCCATGGAACCCGGACGATCGCACGGCAGCGGCCGCGCGCCACCGACTCGGCCTGCGTCACGTCCGGCATGCTGCGCCTGCTCACGCCGTTGATCAGCGTCACCGAGTGCGCCGCCAGGTCCGCGAAGCCGTGCGCGTCCAGCCACTCGCGGGTGTCGGCCAGCGCGCTCGCCGCCTCGACGCTCGCCGGCGCCACCACGACGAGCTGGTCGGTGATCGTCAGCAGCTTCGTCAGGCCGGCCGCGCCCGGGTCGAGCATGGTGAGCGGGTAGTGCCGGCCGAGGTATTCGGCCAGCAGCTGCTCGTCACCGTCCCCGAGCGCGCCGCGGGACGCGATCACGTCAAGGCGCGCCTGGGTGCCCTTGCGGGTCGGGGGCAGGCCGTCCGGACGCGACGGCGCCTGCGTCTGCGGTGCCTTGCCGCCGAGGATCTCCTCCAGCCACCCGGCGGGCGCGCCGTAGCGGGCCAGCGCCCCGTCGTGCAGGTCCACCGCGGCGACGGGCTCTTCGCGCAGGCTCGCCATGATGTGCCCGGTCATCAGCGTGGTCACCGTCTGGCCGGCGCCGCTGGTGCAGCCGAGCACGAGGACGCGCTTCGGCCCGGTGAGCGGGAGGCGGGCCCGTGCCCTGTCGAGCGCCTCCTGGTCGCGTGCGCCCGGCCCCTGCGTGGCGCCCGTGACTATCTTGACCCTGCCGTGCCAGGACAGGGGGCGGTCCTTCGACGGGCCGCTCAGCGCCCGCTCGACGGACGGAACCGCCAGCTCCTCGCTCTCCGCGACCGCGGTGACCTTCGGGCCTGGCTCCTGCGGCGGCGCCGCGTGCGCCTCGTACGGCGCCTCCCGCGGCACTTCAGGCGATGCCTCGTCTGCGGCCGTTGCCGCGGGCTGCGGCCCCGGCGGGGGCGCGGTTGGGGCAGCTGGCTGCGGTGGCGATTGCGGCTGGAGGGGCCATGTGGGCGCCTGCCAGGGTCGGGCCGCATTTACTGATGGCGCCACCGCAGGCGGCGCCGGCCACTTACGGGGTTCGCTGTGCGAGACCTCCATCCGCTGCGCACCGGGTCCGCCGCCCCGCTCTCGCACCGGCAGCACCGGGTGCACATCCGGCGTGGCGTGCGCTGGCATGCCGGAGGAGGCAGGCGCCGCCACGGCGCCAAGTGGCGGCGCGGGCACTGGCCGCGCCGTCCTGGGCTGGCGAGGCTGCGGGGGGGCCGCCTGACGGCGGCGCGTGCCGGCG
>JASHPP010000162.1 GCA_030038035.1 Trebonia sp. | reverse complement strand
CCGGCTGCCCCGCCTTCTGCCAGCGGTGCCCCGGGTCAGTCGGTGCCTGATTCCATCGCGGCGTGGTCGAGCAGTTCTTCGTCGCCGGGAACTTCCGCGCGGGAGGGCACCAGGCCGCGGGCGGCGATCGCCTTGGCCCCGCCCTCGGCCAGCGCGCCGATCAGCCCGGTCGAGGCTGCCTGCTCGGCGCCGATCAGCGCCGGTCGCGGGCTGCCGACCATGCCGAGCCTGGCGTACTGTTCGAGCTTGGCACGGGAGTCGGCGATGTCGAGGTTGCGCATGGTCAGCTGGCCGATGCGGTCGACCGGACCGAACGCCGCGTCCTCTGTCCGCTCCATGGAGAGCTTGCCGGGGTGGTAGCTGAACGCCGGCCCGGACGTGCCCAGGATGGAGTAGTCCTCACCGCGCCGCAGCCGCAGGGTCACCTCGCCGGTGACCGCCGTCCCGACCCAGCGCTGCAGGGATTCGCGCAGCATCAGCGCCTGCGGGTCCAGCCAGCGGCCTTCGTACAGCAGCCTGCCTAGCCGCCGGCCCTCGGCGTGATAGCTGGCCAGGGTGTCCTCGTTGTGGATGGCGTTGACCAGCCGCTCGTAGGCCGCGTGCAGCAGCGCCATCCCCGGCGCCTCGTAGATGCCCCGGCTCTTGGCCTCGATGATCCGGTTCTCGATCTGGTCGGACATGCCCATGCCGTGGCGGCCGCCGATCGTGTTGGCCTCGAGCACCAAGTCGACCGCGAAGTCGAACTCCTTGCCGTTGATCGTCACCGGCCGTCCCTGCTCGAAGCCGATCGTGACGTCCTCGGCGGCAATCTCCACGGCAGGATCCCAGAACCGCACGCCCATGATCGGCTCGACGATCTCCAGGCAGGCGTCGAGGTGCTCAAGTGCCTTGGCCTCGTGGGTCGCGCCCCAGATGTTCGCGTCGGTGGAGTAGGCCTTCTCGGTGCTGTCCCGGTAGGGCAGTCCGTGGGCGAGCAGCCACTCCGACATCTCCTTGCGGCCGCCGAGTTCCCCGACGAATTCGGCGTCCAGCCACGGCTTGTAGATCCGCAGGGACGGGTTGGCGAGCAGGCCGTACCGGTAGAACCGCTCGATGTCGTTGCCCTTGAAGGTGGAGCCGTCCCCCCAGATCTGCACGTCGTCCTCGAGCATCGCGCGCACGAGCAGCGTGCCCGCGACCGCCCGCCCAAGCGGCGTGGTGTTGAAGTAGCTGCGCCCGCCCGACCGGATGTGGAACGCGCCGCAGGCCAGCGCGGCGAGCCCCTCCTCCACCAGGGCCGTCCGGCAGTCGACCAGCCGGGCGACCTCCGCGCCGTACGACGCGGCGCGCGCGGGCACCGAGGCGATGCTGGGCTCGTCGTACTGCCCGATGTCGGCGGTGTACGTGCACGGAACCGCGCCCTTCTCGCGCATCCACGCGACCGCCACCGAGGTGTCGAGGCCGCCGGAGAAGGCGATCCCGACGCGTTCGCCGACAGGCAGGGAGGTGAGCACCTTGGACACGGCACAAGTATATGCACAACAATGCATAATCATGCAATCCGCGTACCGGCCCCGGCGCGGACCGCGCGCCCTGCAGCTCCCCGCAAGTGCGACTCTGCACACTCCATGACGATTTGCCGCCCGGAATGCCCGATTTGTCCATGCAAGAAGTGTGCAAAGAAAACGCCAGTGGCGGGTGTGACGCGCGGGATGGCCGCGGATGGCCGCGGATGGCCGCGGACGGCCGCAGGGCGGCCGCGGAACGGCCGGGGACGCGCCGGCTGGCGGATCGCGTCGCCAGGGCGCGGATCGCCGTCACAGGAGCAGCCGACGGTCAAAATCCGTCAGCTGACCGATGTCTTCGGCCGCAAGTTGCAGAACCATTTTCCGCGCAACCGGCACCGAGGAGAGGAAGGGACCCCGATGATCAAGGCACGGCTGCGCCCCCTGGCGCCCGCTATCGCAATCGTCCTGCTCGCCGTCGCAGGGTGCGGGCGGGTTGTGATAATCGGCGGGAGTTCTGCGGGCGGGCTTGAGGAGACCCACCTGAACGTGGCCGTGGTACCGGCCGTCGACTCGGCGGGCTTTTTCGTCGCCCTGCATGAGGGGCTGTTCGCGAAGGAAGGGCTCGCCATCAACTACACGGCCGCCACAAGCAGCGACACGGTGATCGACCAGCAGGTGGCCGGCGAGTACGACATCACCGGGGGGAACTACGTCTCCTACATCCAGCACGTGGTGGACGACCACCAGCCGCTGCAGATCATCGCCGAGGGCTCGGTGATGCAGCAGGGCGACCAGGCGATCTACACGATGCCGGACTCGAAGATCAAGACGCTGGCGCAGCTGAAAGGCCACCTGGTCGGGATCAACGCCCCGGGCAACATCAACTACCTGCTCACCGCCGCCGTGCTCACCGAGAACGGGATCAGCGTGAAGAGCGTGCGGTTCCCGACGCAGCCGATCCCCTTCCCTGACATGGCCGGGGAACTGGCCGCGGGGAAGATCGCCGCGGCCGCGCTGCCCGAGCCGTTCGCCACCGCGGCGGAGGAGCAGTACGGCGCGGTCGAACTCGCCGACCTGGACCAGGGCGCCACGCAGAACTTCCCCGTCCTGGGCTACGTGGCCACCAAGTCCTGGGTGCAGCAGCACCCCAACACGCTCAAGGCGTTCCTCGCCGCGCTGGAACAGGGCCAGGAGATCGCCGATACGAGCAGGTCCGCGGTCGAGCAGGCCATGGAGTCCCTGGACGGCCCGCAGAACGGCCAGGTGCCGCCGGTCGTCGCGGCGGTGATGGCGCTGAACATCTACCCGATCGGCATCGACCAGGTCCGGCTGCAGCGGGTCCCCGACGTGATGCTGCAGTTCGGGCTGTTGCGCACGCCGTTCAACATCGGCCAGATGCTCGGCCCCCTGCCCTGACGGGGGAGGCTAAACGGAGGACGATAAGGGGGCTGGCGAGGATGCGGCGGCTGCCCGCCCCCCGCACGCTGACCGCGACCAGCATCGCCAGTCCCTGCCGCGACACGCGTGTCACCGGCAGCCGCAGGAACGCCGATGACGAGCGCAGCGGCGTGACGCCGGCGAGCAGCTTCACGCCGCCACTATAAAGACGCAGGAATCGCCGAAAGGCCCGGTAATGCCGCAGACTGGAACTGCCAGGAGCGGGAAACGCGTTTTCCCGGTAGCGTCCTGCCGGTTGCGAGAGGGGCGTTGCCGTGAAGGAATGGGCGGACAGCGCCGCACCCCCGCAGGCCCCCGCCACCGCTGAGGTCCGCAGCCGCCGCTCTTTTCATCCATTCCGAACGCGCGCG
>JASHPP010000161.1 GCA_030038035.1 Trebonia sp. | reverse complement strand
CCTGGCCGCGGCTGCGGCGGCTGCCGCAGCCGACGGCTGCCGGCGAGACCGGACCTGACCTGGCCGAAGGCGGGTCCAGGCCAGGCTGGTGGGAGAGCGTCAGCAAGCTGCGCGAGGCGGGGACCACGTGGCTGCGGCCGGTGGCCGTGCTGGCCGGCATCGCGTTCATCGTCGGCATTTCGTTTGCCATTCCGCCGTTCCGGCAGGCCATCGTCCAGGTCAGCAGCACCGTGCTGACCGGCGGGCAGACCTCGGGCACGTCGGGCGGCCACGGCGGCGGCTCGACGACCGGCAACGGACACACCCTGTCGAGCGGCTCGAGCGGCACGGGCGGCGCCGCCCCGACATCCGGGTCTACCACGGGATCGCCAAGCGCGAAGCCGAAGCCGAGCTGCACGCCCTCCCCCGCCGCCACGGCGACCACCAGCGCCCCGGGCGCCGGTGTCACCGTCGCGACCTCCCCACCCCCCGGTGCTCAGGGACCTGGAGGCCCTGCCACGATCGTGACGACGATCCCGTACTCGTCCTCGTCTGACTGCGGGCAGCCGAGCGCGTCCCCGTCCCCGACTGCCACGCCGTCGCCGTCGCCGAGCCCGTCAGGTACCTCCCCGTCGCCCACCCCGTCAGGTACCTCCCCGTCGCCCACGAGCCCGGCGCCCACCTCCCCGGCGCCCACGAGCCCGGCGCCCACCTCCCCGGCGCCGACCAGCCCGGCGCCCACCTCCCCGACGCCGACCAGCCCGACTCCATCACCCTCAGGGAGCACAGGCAGCGGCGGCTCGGACCAGGGGAACCCGTCCAGCACACCGTCCCCGAACGCATAAGCCCGCGGTGGCCAGCCGCTAGCCTGGCGGCATGGACTCGCATGTCCCGATCGCGGGACCGCCCGTCTTCCTGGTGGCGCCAACGGAGCTGACGACAGGCATGGTCGCGCTGTCCGGCCCGGAAGGGCGCCACGCGGCGGCCGTCCGCCGGCTGCGGCCCGGCGAGCGCGCGGACCTCAGCGACGGCGCCGGCACCCTCGCCGAATGCACGGTCACGTCCATCGCCAGAGACTCTGTTGTGCTGGAGATACGCAAGACCCATACGGTGCCGCCCCCGGACCCGCGGATCACGGTCGTCCAGGCGCTCCCCAAAGGCGACCGCGGCGACCTGGCAGTAGAGCTAATGACCGAGGTCGGCGTCGACACCGTAATCCCCTGGCCGGCGCAGCGGTCCATCACCCGCTGGCAGGGCGAACGGTCCGAGCGAGCCCTGACCAAATGGCGCAACACAGCCAGGGAAGCATCGAAGCAGTCCCGCCGCGCCTGGCTCCCCGAGGTAACAGGCGCGGCCACGCTGCCCGAGATAGCAAAGCGCATGTCGGCCGCGGCCTGCTCAGTCGTGCTAGCGGCGGACGCGGCAACGCCGCTGTCCATCCTGCCGCTGCCGAAGAGCGGTGAGATCGTCCTGGTGGTCGGCCCGGAGGGCGGCATCAGCCCCGCCGAGCGCGAGGCGCTGAAGGAAGCGGGCGCACTCGAAGCAAGGCTAGGCCCCACAGTCCTGCGCACCTCAACGGCCGGCGCGGCGGCCACAGTAATCATGCTGAGCCGCACCGGCCGCTGGTAACGCCCGGCCGACTGGCAAGGCAAGCGGGCGCGCCGGGGTGTGACCGGTCGTGTTCGGTGCGCTCTAGGCACCGACTGACGACCGGGAACACCCCAAGCCCCCGCGCAGGCGTATGCGGATTGTGGGGTGGATTGGGCGTATGCGGATTGTGGGGTGGATTGGGGCGTAAGCGGGCGCGGGGTCGGTTCGGGCGCGGGCGGTTGTTCGGGTTGGGGCGCGAGGGGTTGGGGCGGGGTGTAACCGGGTCAGCGGCCGTTGAAGGCGTCGCGGAGGCGGGAGAAGAAGCCCTGCTGCCCTGGTTGGAACTTGCCGGGCGGGGCCTCCTCGCCGCGCAGCTTGGCCAGCTCGCGCAGCAGCTTCTCCTGTTCCGCGTCCAGCCGCGACGGCGTCTCCACGGTCACGTGAATGACCAGGTCGCCGCGGCCGTTGCCGCTCAGGTGCTTCACGCCGAGCCCGTAGAGCGGTATGACCTGACCGGATTGCGTGCCCGGGCGGATGTCCACGTCGCTAGGCCCGTCCAGCGACTCCACCGAGACGGTCGCGCCGAGCGCGGCCGCGACCATCGGGATCGTCAGCGTGCAGTGCAGGTCGTCCCCCTGCCGCTCGAAGATCGCGTGCGGGCGCTGCACCACCTCGAGGAACAGGTCGCCTGGCGGGCCGCCGCCCGGGCCGATCTCGCCTTCGCCGGCCAGCTGGATGTGCGTCCCGTCCTCGACGCCGGCCGGGATCCGGACTTTCATCGTGCGCCTGGTGCGCACCCGGCCGTCGCCGTCGCACTCCGGGCAGGGCCGCGGCAGCACCGTGCCGAAGCCGCCGCACGCCGGGCAGGCCGAGGTGGTCATCACCTGGCCTAGGAAGGACCGCCGCACCTGGCTGATCTCACCCCGGCCCGCGCAGACGTCGCAGGTCACCGGGTGGGTTCCCGGCGCGGTGCCCTCGCCTGAGCACGTCGGGCAGACCACGGCCGTGTCCACGGTCAGCTCCCTGGTGGCGCCGAACGCGCACTCGGACAGGTCGAGCTCGATCCTGATCGTCGCGTTCCTGCCGCGCCGCGAGCGGCTGCGCGGGCCGCGGCCCGCGGTCTGCCCCGCCGCGCCGAAGACCGCGTCCACGAACTCGCTGAACGGGAACCCGGCCGCGCCGAACCCGCCGAATCCCCCGGCGCCCGTGGTGGCCGAGGCGAACGGGTCCGCGCCGAGGTCGTACATCTGGCGCTTGTCCGGGTCGGACAGCACCTCGTAGGCCTGGGTGATCTCCTTGAACTTGTCCTGCGTCTCCGGGTCGGGGTTGACGTCCGGGTGCAGCTCGCGCGCCAGCCTGCGGTAGGCCCGCTTGATTTCGTCCTGCCCGGCGTCGCGCCGCACGCCGAGCAGCGCGTAGTAGTCCTTCGCCACTACGCCTCCCCGAGGATCCGGCCGACGTACCGTGCCACCGCGCGCACCGCTCCCATCGTGCCCGGGTAGTCCATCCGGGTCGGCCCGAGCACCCCGAGCTTGGCCACGGCCTGCCCGCCGGTGCCGTAGGCGGCCGACACCACTGACGCGCCCTGGAGCCCGGTCTCGGCCCCGATCCGCACCGTCAGGGCGGACGGACTCACGACCTCTCCGAGGAGCCGCATCAGCACCACTTGTTCCTCCAGCGCTTCGAGCACGTCACGCAGTCCCATGCCGAAATCGGGGGCGGCGAGATTCGCCGTTCCGCCGAACACCACGCGCTCCTCATGCCCCTCGGCGAGGCTGTCGAGGAGGGCGGAGAAGACCGCACCGGCGTTCGACCGCTCGGATGCGGGGATACGGTCGGCCAGGCCCACGACCGTCTTGGCGGCGTCCGCGAGCTTGTGGCCGTCCAGGCAGGCGTTGAGCACCGCGCGCAGGTGCGCGATCGACTCTGGCTCGGCGGGGGCGGGCAGGTCCACCGCGGCCTGCTCGACACGGCCGTTGTCGGTGATGAGCACAAGCAGCACCCGCTGCGGGGCGAGCGCGACCAGTTCGATGTGCCGGACCGCCGACCGCGACAGCGACGGGTACTGCACGACCGCGACCTGCCTGGTCAGCTGGGCGAGCAGCCGGACCGTCCGCGCCACCACGTCGTCGAGGCTGTACGCCCCGGCCAGAAACGTCTCAATCGCGCGGCGCTCGGCCGTGGACATCGGCTTGATGCTCGACAGCCGGTCGACGAACAGCCGGTAGCCCTTGTCGGTGGGGATGCGCCCGGCGCTGGTGTGCGGCTGGGCGATGAACCCCTGCTCCTCGAGCACCGCCATGTCGTTGCGGATGGTGGCGGGCGACACGTCAAGGCCGTGCCTGTCGACGAGGGACTTCGACCCGACCGGCTCGGTGGTGGACACGTAGTCCTCGACTATGGCGCGCAGCACCGCCAGCTTGCGCTCATCAAGCACGTGTACACCCCCTCGCGGCAAAGACCAGCTGGCCTAGCACTCAACGTTCCTGAGTGCCAATTCTATTGCGCCACGAGAGTTCCCGGACGGCAAGAACGCCACCCCGTCAGCTACGCTTCCCTGTCAGCGATACCAGCGCGGCGTGGCCGGCTGGTTTGTGCCAGCGGGAAAGCCCGGCTGGTTTGTGCCAACGGGAAAGCAGGGTGCGGGTGCGGAGCAGGCAGTACGGGGACGACGTGCTCACGCCGCGCAACCGGCGCCCGCGGCCGGGGCAGGGACCGGTGCCGCAGGCGCAGGCCGAACCTGGGCTGGTCGTCGAGGACTTCGAGGGCAGGTTCTGCGGCGCGGTCGTCGGCTACGAGAACGACGCCGTCACGCTGGAGGACCGGCACGGCAGGCGCCGCGTGTTCCCGCTGCCCGGCACGTTCCTGCTTGACGGGAAGCGGGTGACGCTCGTGCGGCCGGCGCCGTCGGCGCCGGCCGCGCCGCAGCGGACCGCCTCCGGGTCGGTGGCCGCACCGGAGCAGCGGGCGAAGGTCGCCCGCGCAAGCCGGATCTACGTCGAGGGCAGGCACGACGCCGAGCTCGTGGAGAAGATCTGGGGCGATGACTTGCGCGACGCCGGCGTCGTCGTGGAGTACCTGGCGGGCGTCGACGACCTGCCCGCGATCGCCAGGGCATTCGAGCCGGGGCCTGGCAGGCGGCTCGGCGTGCTCGTCGACCACCTGGTGCAGGGGTCCAAGGAGAGCCGCATCGCGGCGGAGGCGCGCTCGCCCTACGTGCTCGTCGTCGGCCACCCGTTCATCGACATCTGGGCCGCGGTCAGGCCCGGCAGGCTCGGGCTCGACCGCTGGCCGGACGTGCCGCCCGGGCAGCCGTGGAAGGAGGGCGTGCTTGACCGGCTCGGCTGGCCGTCCCGGACGCCCGCCGACATCGCCGCGGCGTGGCGGCGCATCCTGCGCGCCGTGACAAGCTACGCCGACCTCGACCCGGCGCTGCTCGGCCGGGTGGAGGAGCTCATCGACTTCGTCACCGCGCCGGGCGACGGATGACCGTGGCCGGCAAGCCCGCCCACCGGCGCCAGTTCAGGCCGGACCAGCCGTGGCCCGGGCCGCCGCCGTCGCAGGGCGAAGAGCAGCTCTGCACGCTCTGCTATCTCGGGGTGATCCTTCTCGGCCCGGCCGTGCCGCTGTACGTGTACCTGACCAGGCGGCGCGGGTCGGGGTTCGTCCGCTGGCATTCCGCGCAGGCGCTGAACGTCGCGCTCACCGGCCTGCTGTACGCGGTGTCCGCGGGAATAATCTTCGGGCTGCTCACCCTGGACAAGCTGAGCACGGCCCTGATCGGGGTGCTCCCCTTCGTCGTGATCGGCTGGGGGATCGCGGTCTCGTACCTGACGCGCGCCGCGTTCGCCGCCAGCCGCGGCGAATACAGCCAGGTCCCGGCCTGGATCTGCTCGCCGATGGTCAAGTGACGATCAGGTAAGTCGATCCCCGCGCGGGGGCGGTCACGCGAGGTCGCGGATCACCGCGTCGGCGAGCAGCCTGCCCTGGCGGGTCAGCACGAGCCGTCCGCCCGCGAAGGAGGAGGGGTCGAGCAGGGCAGCCGCCACGGATCGTTCGGCTGACAAATGGGCGCCGGGGGCCAGGACGGACAGCGGGGCACCCTCGGCCAGCCTGGTGCGGAGCATGATGTCCTCCATCCGCCGCTCGGCAGCGGTCAGCACCTCGCGGGCCTGGGCCGGGGACTGGCCGGCCGCCAGCCGCGCCGCGTACGCCGACGGGTGCCTGACGTTCCACCACCGGGTGCCGCCGACATGGCTGTGCGCGCCGGGGCCGAACCCCCACCAGTCGCCGCCGGTCCAGTACAGCACGTTGTGGCGGCACCGTGCCCGGTCGCTCGCGGCCCAGTTGGAAATCTCGTACCAGGCGAAGCCGGCCGCGGTCAGGACCTCGTCGGCGAGCACGTACCGGTCGGCGAGCACGTCGTCGTCGGGCGGGCTGAGCTCTCCGCGGCGGATCTTCGCGGCCAGCCGCGTGCCCTCCTCGACGGTCAGCGCGTACGCGGAGATGTGGTCGGGACCGGCCGTGATCGCCGCGTCAAGCGAGCGCCGCCAGTCGTTGTCGCTCTCCCCCGGCGTGCCGTAGATCAGGTCCAGGCTCACGTGCTCGAAGCCCGCCGCGCGGGCCCACCGCGCCGTCTGCCGCGGGCGGCCGGGCTCGTGCACCCGGTCAAGGGTGGCGAGCACGTGCGGCTGGGAGCTTTGCATTCCGAACGAAACGCGGTTTATCCCCTGCGCCCGCAGCTGCTGCAGGGTGGCCAGGTCGACGGTTTCCGGGTTCGCCTCGACGGTCACCTCGGCGTCGGGCGCCAGGCCGAACGCGTCGCCGACGCGCCGCAGGATGTCCCCGAGCTGCCGGGGGGTCAGCAGCGTCGGCGTGCCGCCGCCGAAGAACACCGTGCTGACCGTGACGTCCGCGTGCGGGAGCACGGTTCGCGCCAGCGCGATCTCCTGGCCGACGAGCGTGTCGTAGCCGGCCCGGTCCGCGCCCCCGCCTAGCTCGGCGGCGGTGTAGGTGTTGAAGTCGCAGTAGCCGCAGCGCGTGCGGCAGAACGGGACGTGGACGTAGACGCCGAACGGGGCAGCGCCGAAACTCTCCGCCGCGGCCGGCGGCAGGCTCCCGTCGGCTGGAGCGGGGTTGCCGTCGGGCGGTATTGCTGGCACGCTGCCGAGAATATCCGCCTGCCGCATAAGCTGTAATCGGTACATGCGTGCTGGAAAGGGGGCCCAGTGAGGGATCCGGCAGCAGATGGCGACGACACGCCGACGCTGGGGCAGGGGCCGCCGTCCTACGGCCCGCCGTCCTACGGCCCGCCGTCCTACGGGCCGCCGTCCTACGGGCCGCCGCCCTACGGGCCGCCGCCCTACGAGCCGGCCGCGTACGGCCAGGCGGGATTCGGGCAGCCAGGGATGCTCGCCTCGGCCGCGGACCGGGAGCGCACGCTCGACGTGCTGAAGGCGGCCTACGGCGAAGGGCGGCTTACCAAGGCCGAGTTCGAGGCGCGCTGCGCCCGGACGATGGCGGCACGGCGCTACGGGGACCTGACCGCCATCGTCGCGGACCTGCCCGCGGGGCCGATCGGGCCGCCGGTGCCGTACCAGCCGCCCGGCTACTACCAGACCCTGGTCCCCGTGTCGCCGACCAACGGGCTGGCGATCGGCTCGCTCGTCTGCGGCGTCCTGGAGTTCTTCACGCTCGGCCTGGCATCCATCCCCGCGGTCATCCTCGGCCACCTCGCCCGGGGTCAGATCCGGCGCAGCGGGGAACGCGGGGACGGCATGGCCATCACCGGGCTGATCCTCGGCTACATGGGGATCGCGGCCTGGGCGCTGGTCATCGTGGTCATTGCGGCGCACTCCTGAGCGCGGTTCGCCGCTGGCTTGTCTCGAGCGGGACTTATTTCGAGCGGGCGTCGGGCTGCTGGCTGGTGGCGAGCGCGGCGGCGAAGGCTTCCTGCGGCACGTCCACGCGGCCGATCGTCTTCATCCGCTTCTTGCCCTCCTTCTGCTTCTCAAGCAGCTTGCGCTTGCGGGTGATGTCACCGCCGTAGCATTTGGCGAGCACGTCCTTGCGCAGCGCGCGGATGTTCTCCCGCGCGATGATCCGCGATCCCACGGCCGCCTGGATCGGCACCTCGAACTGCTGCCGCGGGATCAGCTCCTTGAGCTTGGCGGTCATCGTCAGCCCGTACTCGCGGGCGTTGTCGGCGTGCACGATCTGGCTGAACGCGTCAACCGGCTGCCCCTGCAGCAGGATGTCCACCTTCACCAGGTTGGCCTCCTGCTCGCCCGCCGGCTCGTAGTCCAGGCTCGCGTAGCCGCGGGTGCGGGACTTGAGCTGGTCGAAGAAGTCGAAGATGATTTCGCCCAGCGGCATCGTGTAGCGGATCTCCACCCGGTCGGTCGACAGGTAGTCCATGCCGATCAGCGCGCCGCGGCGGCCCTGGCACAGGTCCATGATCGTGCCGATGTACTCACTCGGGGAGATGATCGTGGCCCTGACCACCGGCTCGTAAACCGACTCGATCTTGCCGCCCGTGTTGCCCTTCGGGCTGCCTCCGGCGGCGGCGTAGCCGTCGATGCCGCCGGGGAAGTCGCTGGGATTGGTCACCCGGATCTCGCGGCCGCTTTCCATGACGACGCGGTAGATGACGTTCGGCGCGGTCGAGATGAGGCTCAGGCCGAACTCGCGCTCGAGCCGCTCGCGGACGATCTCCATGTGCAGCAGGCCGAGGAACCCGCAGCGGAACCCGAAACCAAGGGCGGTGCTCGTCTCCGGCTCGTAAAACAGCGCCGCGTCGTTGAGCCGCAGCTTGTCCAGGGCATCGCGCAGTTCCGGGTACTCGTCGCCGTCGACCGGGTACAGGCCGGAGAACACCATGGGCTTGGGGTGCTTGTAGCCGGCGAGCGGCTCCCTGGCGGGCTTGCCCGAGCTTGTCACGGTGTCGCCGACCCGGGCCTGGCGGACGTCCTTCACGCCGGAGATGATGTAGCCGACCTCGCCGACGCCGAGCCCGTCGGCCGGGGTCGGCTCGGGCGAGATGACCCCGATCTCCAGCGTCTCGTGCACGGCGCCGGTGGACATCATCAGGATGCGTTCTCTCCTGGTCAGGCGCCCGTCGACCACGCGAACGTAGGTGACGACGCCCCGGTAGGTGTCGTACACCGAGTCGAAGATCAGCGCGCGGGCGGGGGCCTCCGGGTCGCCGACCGGGGGCGGAACCTGGTCGACGATGACGTCGAGCAGCTCTTTCACGCCCGCGCCGGTCTTCGCCGAGACGCGGAGCACCTCGTCCGGGTCGATGCCGACGATCGACGCGATCTCCTGCGCGTAGCGATCGGGCTGCGCCGCGGGCAGGTCGATCTTGTTCAGCACCGGGATGATCTTGAGGTCGGCTTCCAGCGCCATGTACAGGTTGGCGAGCGTCTGCGCCTCGATGCCCTGGGCGGCGTCGACGAGGAGGACCGCGCCCTCGCAGGCGGCCAGCGACCTGGAGACCTCGTAGCTGAAGTCCACGTGGCC
>JASHPP010000160.1 GCA_030038035.1 Trebonia sp. | reverse complement strand
CAATCCGGTCGAGCGGATCTGGGGCGGGCTGAAGAACTACGTGGCCAACACCGCCGTCAGCTGGCCCGCCCGGCTACGGCAGATCCACTCCTTCTTCCGCGCCCGCTCACCGGACCAGATGCTGGACACCGCCGCGCCCTGGACCAGCCCTTGGCTACCGCCGCGTTACGAGCAGAACCTCTGGAATGCCGCTTAGCGCAGGTCCGAGCTCGGCATATTCGGCGAACGTCCACACGCGGCGGAATCGAAGGCCCCGACGCATATGCGCCGGGCGACTCGCCGAGAAAACGCGCGACCTCGGCGTCGTCGCGGTCGTCAGCAAATCCCAGCTCGTTCAAGGAAGCGACCGAGCTCGGCGGCCTGCCCACCCCTGCAAGATGTCGACGACGCCAAAAGCGACCTTCGACGTGGGCGCCGCCGCCCGAACAACCTTGCAGGCTTTGAAATGTATCGGAGAAGGTCCACGACCATGCGTGGACCTTCTCCGAACTGCCCACCCTCCTCGGTACTGGATCTGAGTTTCACCTCGAACTGCCCGCGCCTAAGCCGCACTATGTCAACCACGCGTCCGATGGCCTCTCCTCGCAGGCTGGCAAGCTCCTGAACGTGTGCGCATGTATCAAAGCCGAAGTGCCGACTATGCTTACGTCATGGCGCGTCGTATACTAGCCATTGCTCGAGCGAATTCTTTATATATGTATGGACGGTCAGCCTTGATACATTTCGACAAAGCGACAATTAGCCCTACGAGAAGCAGAGAATAGCGCACTATTGCGCGAATCGCCGGCAGGATGACAACTATCAGCGGAAGCCACATTTCTAGTTGGTGACTAGAAATCATCATGATTCCTCCCGGTATCTCGCTCTCAGTCTCATCGAACCCCACAAGTCTCCCTTGCTCCAAGAACTCCGTCCCATCTAACACTGTTGGGCCATAGTTCGGAATGATCCAGACGATCTCGGCGTCATATGGGAGAATAACCTCGGACGAGTCCGGACGAGACCGGACGCACACGGGAGGGAACGCCATCGAACTCGAAGGGTCTCACACGCAGGCTGCCGAAAGCCTGGTCTCCGAGCTCAACTCACTTCGCCGAGCTGCGGGCAATCCTTCTCTCGGACAGTTGGTCCGACTGAGCCACGACAAGCTAGCCCGGGCGACGCTTGATGACCACCTTTCAGGTCGCCGAAAGCGGTTGCCACCTTGGCATCTCGTGTCGGCGTACGTGCGTGCTTGTCACGAGGCGGCAACTGCAACCGGGCTCGATGTCCGGCCGTTGGGAACAATCGATGAGTGGAAGACCAGGTGGACCGCTGCCCTCGAAGGCAATGTCCAGGCAGCCAGCCCACTGAAGGAATTCATCAACACGACTGGTCTCACTACTCGCATTGATGAACCGACAGTGGCCGTCGAGCGATTTGTTTCTCTCAACGAAAATTCTCGCAGGTTTGACGCTGAGCGCCCGACGATGATCGCAGATCCTAATAGCGCCACAGCCTCAATTGCTCCCGTTCTCCAACGGCTTGAAGACAAGGTTTCGAAGCGAGCGCAATCGCTACCCTCGCAAACAGGGTTGCTCGTAGTAACCAACGGCGCAACCATTGGAACGAGCTTTCAAATTGAACATAACCTTACAACCATTGGCCGTAATCCAGCAAATGACATCTGGCTCAATGATCCCACTGTTTCTCGCAGCCATGCCCTTATTTACCGATATGGCAATAAATTTTTTGTGGAAGATCTCGATAGCAGCAATGGTACGTTTCTTCATCAGACTCGCATCATTGAGAAATCTGCACTTTCGCCTTATGATGAACTATGTATCGGCGTCTTTATTTTTTTGTTTATGCAGGGTCGCGCTACGCAAGACGAGACCACTTCACGTGTACCAGTTCGGAGAGGTCCCCTCTTGCCCCATTCAAGACTCGAGGAAGATATAGAGGCAGATACGGAGAGATTCAGGGCTTTCGCGGCCCGTCAAGACGAAGACTGGTCTTCCGGATATAGCGACGACTATGGTTGGCGCAGCCGAATCAGATGGCCACGGCGTCGCCATAGTGATTAGGACGCTTTCAAGGTCAGGCAGGATACGGAGTTCACTTGTAGCGCAAGCATGTCGGAGTGTGCGATCCCGGTAGATGCCTGACACCTTGGTTCTGGTTCCCGGGCGACAGTTTGCGGACGCGGTTCCGGTAGCTGGCTGACAGTAGTTCCGGTAGGTGGGCGACACTCCGAAGAGGTTTCCGTGTTTTCCGCATGCCTGGCGCTTGGCTGCGATCAACAGGCCCACGAGGTCGGCTATCTGCTCGATCGTGACTCCGTTGTCACTCATGATCGACACGAACGAGTGCCGAAGCTCTCGCGGTGTCCAGTTCTCCTCCAGGCCTGCGGCCTTGGTGATGCGGCGGAACGAGCGGCGCACGTTGGCCGCGTCGAGCGGCGTACCGACGCTGGTCGCGAAGACAAGGTCGTTGTCTTGCCACGCCTTGCCGACTTGGAGTCGTTGCCTGGCCTGCGCGCGCGGCATGATGGTCGCGTAGCGCCTTGGCGACGTCGTCGGGGATTTCCAGTGTGCGGCGGGACTTCTCGGTCTTGGTGTCGCCGTCTTCGCGCACCGAGCGCCACACGTAGACAGCCTACTTCTTGTGCCGAAAGCCGGTCTCGCTGACCGGTCGCCACTCCTTGGCTTCCGGTACCCACGCCGCGACGTGGGACCAACGAAGTGCGCGGGCTTCCTCGGTGCGGACACCGGTCATGAGACTGAGCACGACGTAGGCGTAAAGCGGACGTTGTCGGCGGTCAGCTCCTTGAGCTTGTACGCGCCGATGAACGGGATGAGGTTGGAGCCGGCGAGACTCTTGCAGTCGTTGATCGTCTTGGCGGACAGACCCTTGGTACCTCTGGCGGCTTCGACGGTGCCCTGGAATGGACCGACATAAGCGCGATCCTGCGGGCCGTCCTACCGCGACTGGCGGCCGTTCGGCCAGATCGCGGGCGTGCACACGGTCACATCGGGCGGCCACTACTTCGTCAGGGACCGCGCTGCCCAGGTCGCGGCTCCGCTCGAGCGGCACGCCCGTCAGTGACCGGCCCGCCCCCGCCGGAGCCGGGCTGGCGGGCCGCGGGAACCACTGTCCGTTCGGGATGATGTCTTTGATCTTCCGAACGGTCCCGGGTGACTGCCGCCCGCCCGAGCGGGCGCCGGAGAGCGATGGCGAACGGGTAAGCCGCTGAGCGAGCAATAGGCTTTTGCGGGAAAGCAACGGCAGATATACTCGATTCATATGCCTTCCGGTCGCATGCCGGCGCCCAGGCTGCTGGCTTTCAGTGATCTGCATGTAGGTTTTCCCGAGAATCGGAAGATTGTAGAGCAGCTCCGCCCGGAATCGGCAGCGGACTGGCTGCTTGTGGCCGGCGACGTCGCGGAGCGTTTCGCGGACATCGAATGGGCGCTGCGGGTTCTGAGCGAGCGGTTCGCGACCGTCGTGTGGGCACCGGGCAATCACGAACTGTGGACGCATCCGCGCGATAAGGTCCAGCTTCGCGGCGGGGAACGGTACGCGGGACTTGTGCGGCTGTGCCGGAGCCTGGGCGTGCTGACACCGGAGGATCCGTACCCGGTGTGGGACGGCGCCGGCGGCCCGGCGACGGTCGCGCCGCTGTTCGTCTTGTACGACTACACGTTCCGCCCGCCGGGGACGTCGGACAAGGCGCAGGGGCTTGCCGCGGCCTACGCCGCCGGCGTGGTCTGCTCCGACGAGTTGCTGCTGCACCCGGACCCGTATCCGAGCCGGGAGGACTGGTGCCGGGCCAGGGTCGAACTGACCAGGCGGCGGCTTGAGGCCCGCGAACCGGCGCTGCCGGTCGTCCTCGTGAACCATTTCCCGCTGGTTCGCGAGCCGACCCGGGTGCTGCGCTACCCGGAGTTCGCGCAGTGGTGCGGTACCGAGCGCACCGCCGAC
This sequence comes from Trebonia sp., assembly GCA_030038035.1. The sequence continues at coordinate 47,105 of JASHPP010000160.1, read as the reverse complement.
TGGCATGTCAGGTTCAACGCGGTCGCCGTGGTCTACGGTCATCTGCACATTCCGCGGACGACGTGGCATGACGGCGTGCGATTCGAGGAGGTCTCGCTCGGCTACCCGCGGGAATGGCAGGCCAGGCGGCGCGGCCCGCTCGGCCCGCGGCAGATCCTGCCGGCTCCAGTGACTCAAGTGACACGGGGATGACCGGGCAAGCAGGCCCGGAGCGGCCCGGCACCGGCCACTCAATTCTTCCGGGAAAGGCTGCTCCCTGATATTCTAGTTGCCGATCCTTCTAAAGGAGGATGCGTGACCGACCTGACGGTTCGCGCGCGCGGACTGCGCAAGCGATACGACGATGTCGTGGCCATCAACGGGCTGGATTTGGACATTGTACAGGGCGAGGTTTTCGCGCTTCTCGGGCCGAACGGCGCCGGTAAAAGCACCACCGTGGAAATCTTCGAGGGATATCGGAAGCGGGACGCCGGCGAGGTGCGCGTCCTGGGCACCGATCCGGCGGTGGCCGACCGCGCGTGGCGGGCCAGAATAGGAATCGTCCCGCAGTCTAGCCGGGACTCGGCCGAGTCGACCGTGCGCGAGATCGTCCGGCATTTCGCGGGATTCTATCCGAATCCACATGACCCCGAGGAGGTGATCGAGCAGACCGGATTGCTGGAGAAGGCCGATACCCGGCTGCACGCCCTTTCCGGCGGGCAGCGCCGCCGGGTGGACGTGGCGCTCGGCATCGTCGGCCGCCCCGACCTCGTCTTCCTCGACGAGCCGACGACGGGGTTCGACCCCGAGGCGCGGCGGCAGTTCTGGACGCTGGTGCGCGGGCTGTCCCGCGACGGCACGACGATCATGCTGACCACGCATTACCTGGAGGAGGCCGAGGCGCTGGCGGACCGCGTCGGCGTGATCGCCCGCGGCCAACTGCGCGCCGTGGCACCGCCCGCCTCGCTCGGCGGGCGGGATCGGGCGACCGCGCGAGTGACCTGGACCGGGCCCGACGGCCCGCGCAGCGTCGAGACCCGCACGCCGACCCAGACCGTGGCCGAGATCTCCGCCCTGTTCGGCGGGGAGATCCCCGGACTGACCGTCAGCCGGCCGACGCTGGAGGACATCTACCTGACGATGATCAGGGACGCGCAATGAGGACGACGGCCGGCAGCGGTGAGCGCGTGACGGCCGTCTCGCCGGCGCGACTGCCCGGCACCACCAGGACGGGCCTGTCCCGGGCGCGCCTTGAGCTGCGGGTCTTCTTCCGCGAGATGGACGCGGTGATCTTCACGTTCGCGATGCCGGTCATGCTGCTTGTCATTTTCGGCGCGATCTTCAACGGCAGCGTCGCGAACACGGGAGTGAGCTACCGGCAGTACTTCATCGCCGGCATCATCGCCAGCGGCGTCATGTCGACGACCTTCAACACGCTGGGAGCCACCGTAGCGATCGAGCGTGACGACGGCACCCTCAAGCGGCTGGCGGGCACGCCGATGCCGCCGGCCGCCTACTTCGTCGGCAAGATCTTGTTCGCGCTCGTGCTGTCCGTACTCGAGACGGTGATCATGCTGGCCATCGGGGTGGGCCTGTACGGGCTCCGGTTGCCCGCGGACCCTGGCCGGTGGGTGACGCTGGCCTGGGTCTTCCTGCTGTCGGCCGGCACCTGCACGCTGCTCGGGATCGCGGTGAGCAGCATTCCGCGCTCGGCGCGAAGCGCGGCGGGCGTGGTCAGCCTGCCGTACCTCGCGCTGCAGTTCATCTCGGGCGTCTACTTCCCGTTCACCAGCCTGCCCCGCGTCATCCAGCAGATCGCCGCGCTGTTCCCGCTGAAGTGGATGTGCCAGGGGCTGCGCTCGGTCTTCCTGCCTGACGCGCTGCTCCCCGCGGAGCCGGCGCACTCCTGGGAACATCCCATGACCGCCCTGATCCTGGCCGCGTGGGGGGTGGCCGGCCTGCTGCTGTGCCTGAAGACGTTCCGCTGGACCAGCCGGCTCGGCGGGTGACCCGCAGCTGACCCACGCCCTGGAGAACCCGTGCTTGAGGAACTGGTCCCGCCGCAGGTGGCCGTCGCCGAACGGTTCGACGACGCGCCCGCCGATGTCATGTTCCCGGAAGAGGCGGCCGTGATCGGCAACGCCGTGGACAAGCGGCGGCGGGAATTCCGGACCGTCCGCGCCTGCGCCAGGGACGCACTCGGGCAGCTCGGATGGCCGCCGGCGCCGATCCTGCCCGGCGAGCAGGGTGCGCCGCGATGGCCGGCCGGCCTGGTGGGCAGCATGACGCACTGCGACGGATACCGCGCGTCGGCTGTCGCCCGCGCGGCGGACATGGCCTCGCTCGGGATCGACGCCGAGCCCAACGCGGCGCTGCCCGACGGTGTGCTCGGCCTGATCAGCCTGCCAGCAGAGCGCGTGATGCTCGCGACGCTCGCGGCCGCCACGGCCGGGGCCTGTGCCGCTCGCGCGGGCGGCGTGCGGGGAGCGGCGGGTCCATGCTGGGACCGGATACTGTTCAGCGCCAAGGAGTCCGTCTACAAGGCATGGTTCCCGCTGACTCGCCGCTGGCTCTCCTTCGAGGAGGCGGCCGTCACGATCAGCCCGGCGGACGGCGCGTTCACGGCCCGCCTGCTCGTGCCCGGTCCTGTCGTGGGCTCCAGGCCGCTGCGTGCCTTCGAGGGGCGCTGGCTGGTCAGGCAGGGCCTGATCCTGACCGTGATCACGGTGCCCGCCGGATCTCGGCCCGGAGCAGCTCAGCGCACGCCATCCGGTCGACCTTGCCGCGGTCGTTGAGCGGCAGCCGCTCGATCCGGACCAGGTACCCGGGGATCATGTGCAGCGGCAGATGCGCGCGCAGCCGTGCCCGGAACTCGGCGAGCGGCGGCACCTGTCCGGCGCACACCGCGGCAAGCGCGATCCCGCCGTCCGGCGTGCTTACCAGGTCAACCACGACATCGCCGGCGTCAGCCCAGGTCCGGATCGCTCCCTCCACCTCATGGAGCTCAACGCGATTGCCCCGGATCTTGATCTGCTGGTCCAGGCGGCCCAGATGGACCAGGCCCTCGTCCTGGACCGCGACCCGGTCCCCGGTGCGGTACCACGACTCCGCCGGCACCGGGCCGTCCGTGGCGGGCGGGGTGAACCGCCCCTCGTTGTCCGCCGGATCGTGATAGCCGAAGAACCGCTGTGAGCCCCGGATGAGCAGTTCCCCGTCGGATTCGATCCGGTATTCCAGGTGCGGGTAGACGTGCCCGATGGGAATCGTGCCGTTGGCGGTGATCGGCCACGCCGCCGGGTCACGCGGCAGTTGGTAGGTCGTCACCGCGACCGTGCACTCGGTAGGCCCGTACAGGTTCTCCATCGTGCCGTTCGGTGCCGCCTCCGCCCACGCCCGGGCCTGCGCCGCGGTGAGCTGCTCCCCGCCGAACAGGCTCCAGCGCAGCGACGGCATGCTGCCCGGCGGCAGCAGGCCTGCCTCGTGGGCGATGGTGATCAGCGACGGGACCGAGAACATGTGCGTGACCTGGTGCTGATTGATGAACCGCACCGGGTCGTACAAGTCGTCCGCCGACGGCACGACAAGGGCCGAGCCGGCGCCCCAGGCCGTGAACATTTCCAGGACCGACGGGTCGAACGCCAGGCTCGTCATCTGCGCCATGCGGCTGCCCGGCCCGAGATCGTACCTGTCGATGTTGAAGCGCAGGAACTCGTCCAGGTTGCCGTGCCGGATCGGCACTCCCTTCGGGCGTCCCGTCGACCCGGACGTGTAGAGCAGGTAGGCGACCTGGGCAGGGCCACCGGTCCAGTCGGGCGGGTCATCGGCCCGGGCCGGGGCGCGGAGCAGGTCCGACAGCGTCTCCGGGCCGATCCGCAGTACGCAGACCCGGCTCCCGTCAAGGAACGCGGTGTCCTGCTTCCGGTCGGCGATCACGAAGCTCAGCCCGGCCGACGCGGCGATCCGCGACAACCGCTCCGCGGGGTGTCCCGGGTCGAGCGGGACCGCGACGCCGCCGACGCGGAGCGCGGCCAGGTACCCCGCGTACGCCGCCACGGTCCTCGTGGCGAGCAGCCCGACCGCCGGGCGGACCGCCCCCGCTGCCCGCAGGCGGCCGGCGATCCCGCGGGAGACCGCGTCGAGCTGGGCGTACGTGAGCCGCGTGCCCGCCACGACCAGCGCCGTCCCGGACCGGTGGCTGCGCGCGCTGCGCGTGAACCAGTCGTGTAGCATCGCGTCGCCCTTTCTTCACTGCTCGAAGGCCGCGGTGACCGTCTCGGCGAACTCGTCGGGCGTCTCGGCGAAGGGCGCGATGACTGGCGTGGTCCCGGCTCCCCTGTACACCTCCATCTGGGCCCTGATCTGGTCCTTGGTGCCGAACAGGGTCAGCTCCCTCGGGTCGAGTTCGCCGTTCGCCTCGAGCACGTAGCGGTAGTAGGGCAGCAGCCGGTAGGCCTGTATCTGCCGGGTGGCTGTCTCGTAGGCATCGCCGGGGTCGTCTGTGACGTGCGTGGGAACCAGGGTGAGGACCTGGAACTGCTCGGGGTCCTTCCCGAACTTGGCGCACGCCTCGCGGACCACGGGGGTGACATGCTCCCTGATGTACCGCGGGGTGCACAGCCATAGCAGGATGCCGTCGCAGCGCTGCACGGCCAGCCTGATCATCTGCGGGCGCAGTGCCGCGAGGAAGAGCGGCACCGGCCCCCGGGGCGATCCGTACTGGGCGCGGCCGGTGAAGTGCCTGCCCTCCAGGGTGGACGCGCCCTGCTCGATCAGATCCGTGACGATCCGCAGGTAATCGCGCATCGCTCCGATCGGCGGCCCCGGCCGGCAGCCGAGCACATATTCGTTGACGAACTGATGGCTGTAGCCCACTCCGAGCGCGAACCGCCCGCCGGAGAACTCCGACAGCGTCAGCGCGGCCTGCGCCGTCGATACCGGATGCCGGGCATAGGCGGGCAGCACCGCGGTGCCGACCAGCGCGGCCGGGGCGGCCTGCAGGAACATGCTGGACAGGATCGTCGCGTCCCGGTGGTCCGGTAGCTGCGCCACCCATATCTGGTCCGCGCCGAGCTCCCCGGCGATTCCGGCCAGCTCGGTCATGCGGACCGCGCTGCCGAATCGCGTCGAGATCGAAACCGGCCGCAGCGGTGGTTTCAATGTCATGTCGGTCCTTTCAGCTCAGAATTGGGCGAGGGTGCCGGCCGCGCGCAGGCGACGTTCGGTGCTGAGGAAGGCCCAGACGCCGATCGCCAGCCACGCGGCGGCGGTCGCGACCGCCGCCGCCACCTCCGCTGCCACGGGGGCGAGCGGCCGGGTAGCCAGGGTGAGATGCCTGATCAGGTCAAGTTCCCAGGTGTCAGGCAGGATGTAGGTGGGCAGCCGTGCGGCCGCGGGCAACAGTGTCAGCGGGAAGAACACGCCGGAGAACAGCATGACGAGCAGGGTGGGCAGCTCGACGATCACGTCGGCTTCGCGCAGCACGAGCACCGCGGCTCCCACCAGGTAGCTGTAGCCGCAGTTTCCGGCCAGCATGAGCAGCAGGACGGGAAGGCTCAGCAGCACGCCGGGCAGCGCGAACGAGCCGTGCAGCAGCGTGACGGCGATCGTGAGCAGGACGATGCTGGACACGGTGCCGAACAGGCTCCCGGTCAGCACGCCGCCGAGGACGAACGCCTGCCGCGGCGCGGGGCTGGCCCACGAGTGCTCGATCACACCGGTCTGCCTGTCGGCCTCGAGTGTCTCGTACACGCTGGTCACGGCCCCGACAAGCAGCGTCGCGGTGAGCACTCCCGCCCCGATCCAGCCGGCGAGGTCGCTGGTGCCAGTCTGCCTGGACAGCCCGACCGCTGAGCCGCCCACGACGAACGCGCTGCCGAGCAGCAGCGTGGGCAGGGCCAGCTGGTACAGCGGCGTCAGGAAGGCGAGGTTGACCATGCTGACCGGGTAGCGGCGCTGCACCCGCCATTCCCGCAGCACGACCGCGGCGGTCGCCCGGATCAAAACTGCCCCAGCCGGCCCGTGCGGCTGATGCTGCGCATCGTCAGTCCGAGCAGCACCACCGCCAGTGCGCCGATGGCGGCGCCGAGGGCGAGCAGCAGCAGGCACCTGCTCCATAGGCCAGGGATCGCCGGGCTGTCGAGCACGGTCCCGCGCAGCGCGTTCAGCACCTGCGTGACCGGCAGCGCGTAGCTGATCGGGTGGACCCAGCCGGGCAGGATCGCGATCGGATAGGTGACACCGCAGAGGATGGCGACCAGCCCGCGGATCGCCGCGCCCACGCCGGCGGAGTCGCGCACCCGCATCACCAGCACCCCGACCAGCCCGCCCAGCGCGAACAGCACCGGGACGGAGGCGAGCATGACGATCACCCCGCCGGCTATCTGCCCGGCCCCGAGCGGGACTCCGAAGGCGAACCGCATCATCAGCCCGGCCAGGGTGAACTCAAGCGCGGTCGGGAAGAGCTGTGCCACCGATGGCGCGAACAGCAACGTAAAGCGGGAGACCGGGGTCAGGAACAGGCTCTCAAGCGATCCCTGCATGCGCTCCCTGCGCAGCCACATGCCCGGACCCCAGATCATCGTGCTGATCCACATGTAAACGGCCCAGCCGAGGTAGATGAAGCCGGCCACGCTCTGCGTGCCTGAGCGCTGGGTGAACGCGTGCGAGGCGCTCGCGGAGCCGCCCTCGAACCCCATCGCCTGCGCCCAGTAAGCCAGCGGCATCAGCACGGTCTCGAGCAGCAGCATCGTGGTGTTCGGCCAGTAGCGCATCATCACCTGCCACTCCTTGCGGACGGTGGCGGCGAACGCGGCGGCCTCATGCGGAAGGCGGTTCACTGGACAGCCCCCTCCCGGTCAGCGTGATGAAGACGTCCCGCAGGCTGACCGGGTCGTTCTCCACGCGCAGCACCGAACCGCCTCGCTTGGCGACGGTGGCGATCACCGCCGACACCAGGTCGGTGCCGTTCGTGGCCAGCAGGGTCAGCTCGACAGCGCGGCCGGCCGTGACGGCGCCGTCGTCCGGCCCCGCGCCGTCCGCGGCGCAGGGACCGTGACCGGTTTCGACCGTGATCCTGGCGATAGGGGCCAGATCGCCGACGATCAGATCCAGGCCCGCTTGCGACGCGACCGCGATCCGCGCGCGGACGACCTGGGTCGCACCGACCGACCGCTTCAGCTCGGCGGAGGTGCCCTCGCCCACCAGCTTCCCGCCGTCGATGATGCCGAGCCGGTCCGACAGCGCGTCCGCCTCGGCCATGTCGTGGGTCGTGAGCAGGATCGTGTGCCCGGCGTCCTTCAGCCGCAGGATGTGCTCGTGCATGGCCTGCGTGGCACGCGGGTCCAGGCCGCTTGACGGCTCGTCGAGCAGCAGCACACGCGGCCAGTTCAGCAGCGCGCGGGCCAGCACAAGCCGCTGCCGCATGCCGCTGGACCAGGTCTCGATATGGTCGTCGGCGTGATCGGCCAGGCCCATCTGGTCGAGAACGTCGCTGATCCGGCTCCGGGACTTGCGGCGGGAGCTGCCGTGCAGCGCCGCGAAGTATTCCAGGTTCTGCCGGGCGGTCAGCTTCCAGTAGACGCTGCGCTCGCCGCCGAGCGCGACTCCGAGCATGTTCCTGACCTCGCGCTGCCGGGTCCTGGTGTCGAGGCCGCAGACCCGCACCTGCCCGGATGTCGGCTCGAGCAAGGTGGCGATCATGCGGATCGTCGTGGACTTGCCGGCGCCGTTCGGCCCGAGCAGGCCGAAGACCTGGCCGACCGGGATCACGAGGTTGATGTGGTCCACCGACGGGGCCGCCGGGCCGCTGGCCCCGCGCCGCCGCGGGTAGACCTTGGTCAGCTCGGTCAGTTCCACCGCCGCGGCCGGATCGCGGCCGCGGGACCGCGCGGCGACCGGGGCGGGAGCGCGGGTCTCAGCCGATGCCACGACGGATGCCTTCAAGCAGTTGCCGTTCCCCGGAGGGCGGGGGGAAATGGCCGCCGGGCAGGACGACTCGCGTGAACGTCCCGCTCGTGATCTGGCCCCAGTCCGCCAGCGTCCCTACCGGGACGGCGGGGTCGGACACGCCGCCGAACGCGGTCACCGGGCAGTCCACCACCATGCCGGAATCCCAGGGATGGGTCTCGACCAGCCGCAGGTCGGCACGGGCGGTGGTGGCTATCTGCTCGACCAGGTCGGGGAAGCCGAGGATCTCCTGCGGGATCCGGCCGTATCCGGTCAGCCTCGCGAGGAAGCGATCGGGCGGGAGCCGGTGGATCGGGAAGTCCGGGTCCGGCCGGCTGGGCGGCCTGCACGCGCCGACGAACAGGTGATAGGGACCAGGCCCGCCGTCGGCCTCCATGCGGAGCGCGAGCCCGTATGCCATCATCGCGCCGGCACTGTGGCCGTAGATGGCGTACGGGCGTCCGGCGAGGTTCGTCCGCAGCGGTTCCGCGACCGCACCGGTCAGCTCCGCCAGGTCCGTGGTCAGCGGCTCGGTGAACCGGCTCTCCCGGCCGGGCAGCTGCACCGGCCAGACCTCGATGCCGTAGCCGGCGAGGACGGCGCACCAGTCCCGGTAGGCGGACGCGCTTCCCGCCGCGTGCGGGAAGCACACCAGGACCATGCCGCCGGCTGACACCGGCTGGACGTACTGTATCCAGGCCGAGAACCCGGTGCCGGGCCGGACCGGGCTCACGGCGCCGCCCCGGTCTCCTGGAGGGCTCGCGTGGCGGAGACGAATTCGGCGAGGGCGCGCACGGTCGGCAGATCGAAGAGCACGGCGATCGGCAGGTCGACCGCGAACACCTCGCGCATCCGGGCGGCAAGCTGCACCGCGACCAGCGAATTGCCGCCAAGCTCGAAGAACACGTCGTCGATCCCGACTCGCGCGATGCCAAGCGACGTTTCCCACAGCCGGGCGATGGTCCGCTCGGTGTCCGTGGCCGGCGCCGTGTACGGCGTGTCGACTAGGCGATCCTGGCCCGCGCCGGTGAAGGGCGCCGTGCCGAGGTTCTGCCGTACCACGTCGATGGTGAGCGCCTGGGTGCGGCGCAGGTTGCGATCGATGCCCTCGGGGACCACCAGGATGTGCGGCGCGGGCCGCCAGTACAGGACCCGCCGCAGGACATCGCGGCCCAGGTCCGGGGTGACGCTGACCTCGTCCAGACTGTGCACGGGCGTACTGGCCGCGTCGGCGGCGTTCCCGCCGCCGACGCGGCCGTCTACCGCGGCGCGGACGGCCGTCCGGTCCACTCGCCGCTCGGCGTACTCGTCGATGTGGGCGATCTCGGTCCCGTCACCGTGCATCAGCACCGCCGTCACCCGGTCGAACTCGGCGCCCGGCTCGCTCAGGTGCCGGATGTGCACCCAAAATCGCGGCGGCAGCGGCTCGTGAACGCGGATCCGGCCGTAGCCGAACGGGAGATAGCTTTCGCCGCGCGCGATTCGCTCCTCGTCGTACCTGGCCTCGGTGACGGCGGTGTCCAGGAGCGCCGGGTGCAGGCGGTACTGGCCGGCCTCCGGCCAGAATGCCTCAGGGAGCTCGACGAGCGACAGCTCTTCCCTGTCGCCGACCGCCATCGTCTTGACATTGCCGGCCCAGTGGGCGCCGTGGTCGATCATGCCAGCGGCGGACGGGAGCTGGCCGTCGGCGAACGCCGCCGTCGAGCATCTGGCCCTGATCTCCGCGATGTCATGCACCGGGACAGCCGCGGGCTCCCCGGGCTTGACCCGGCAGCGCAGCCGTTCCGCCCAGGTCCAGCCGCCCTGGCCGGACGCGCCGACGGTGACGGTCACCGCGTGCCCGTCGCCGTCGGGGACGAATCCGGTCCGGATCTCGGTGGGCCCGGTGATCCCGATCGGCCCGATGAAGACGACATCGCTGATCTCCGGCGTCGCCGCGAGCGCCTCCCGGTAGGCACCGTCGATCATCTCGAGCAGGGCGGTGCCGACGACGACATCCGCGCCGTCAAGCCGGTGCTCCGCGCAGATCCAGCGGGCGCCCGGCTCGAGCAGGGTGCTGAACAAGATCGTCTCGCCAGGCGCGGCGACGCGGCGGTCGAGCAGGGGATGCGCGGCGGGCTCGTAGCGCGCCCCGACCTGCAGTTCCCTGAACGCGTGCGGGGCCGCGCCCTCATGCTCCACGGCCATGCCCGAGTCGGTCCACCGCATCCAGCCGATTGAGTAGACCGGCCTGCCCTGCTGGGCCGCCCAGCGGGCGAAGGAGTCCAGGAAGTTGTTCGCCGCGCAGTAGTCGACCTGGCCGAACGCTCCGGTCGCGGCGGTCAGCGAGGAGAACAGCACGAGGAACTCCGCCTCCTCGCCCAGCAGGCGGTACAGCGCCAGCGTCCCGGCCACCTTCGCCGCGAGCACTGCGTCGGCGTCGGCGTCGGCCCGGATGGCCATCATCGCGCCGCCCGCGACTCCGGCGCAGTGATAGGCGCCGCTGATCCGGCCGTACCGCTCGCGCACCGCCGTGACGGCGGCGCGCAGCGCGGATTCGTCCGACACGTCGCAGGAGACCGTCACGACCGTCGAGCCGCGCTCCTCGATGCCCAGCAGCCGGCTGAGCCTGCCGCGGAGCTTCTCGTCGGTGTCGGCCGACGCGATCAGCGCCGGCCAGCTCGCACGCGGCGGGACCGGGGTCCGGGCGAGCAGCACGATCGTGGCGGGCGCGGTGTCTGCCAGGTCCTCGGCGACGACCAGCCCGAGCGCGCCGAGACCGCCGGTGATCAGGTACGTCGCGCCCTGCGGGCGGTCGCGGAGCGGCGTCGCCAGCGGCATGCCCTGATAATCAAGCCGCCACCGCTTGCGGCCGCGCCAGCCGACCTGAGCGTGCCGCGCGGGGGCCGTCATCTCGGCGAGAAGCTGGGCGGCCACGGCCGCCGGCGGCAGCGGGCCAGGGACCGCGAGGTCGATGCTCCGGGAGGACACCCCGGGAATTTCCCGCTGCGCCAGCATCACCGGCCCGAGCCACAGGGCCTTGGCGGGTTCCAGCGGCTCGGTGCCCGAGATCTCCTGCATGTTGCTCGAGACCACGTGCACCCGGACCGGCGCCCCGCCGCTGCGAGCGGCCAGCTCCCTGCCGAGGTGGAGCAGGCTGTAGAAACCGTCCCGGCCGGCCGTGACCGCCGCCTGGCCGACGGCATCCGGGTGCGGCTCGGTCAGGCCGAAGGCGTGCACGATATGCGCGGGCAGGCCGTCCGGCAGCGCGTCGAGCAGCGCGTGCAGATCGGCGGCGTCCGCGGGGTGGACCGTGTACCGGCCGGGACCCGTGGCCGCGAACGAGGCGCCAGGGCTGACCACGGTCACGGCGGCGCCGCTGGCGGCCAGCGCGGCTGTCAGCGCGCCGATTACGGGGTGCCCGCTGTCGAAGACCAGGACGCGCGCCCCCGCGACCTGGCCCGCCGGCTCGTCGAGCGGCGCCTCCCGCCATATCGGCGTGAACGTGCAGCGCTCCGGCGGCAGCGGCAAGTCGTCTTCGTCCCCGCCATCGCGGTCCGAGGCCGGCGCCGGATCTGGCTGAGCCCAGAAGGGCTGGCGTTCGAACGGGTAGGCGGGCAGCGGGACGCGGCGGCGCTTGCCTGTCCATGCGGCCCAGGCGGCCCAGTCGACCTCGGCGCCCTGGCACCACAGTTCGCCAAGCGCCTCGGCGAGCACCCGGTCGTCCGGACCGGAGCGGAGCGGATGCCGCATGGCCGTCACCACCGGCACCGCCGCGCTGCCGGTGATCTGGCGTGCCAGCCTGGACAGCGTGTCGCCGGGGCCGACCTCCAGGAGCAGGACGTCCCGGCCGAGGGCGGAGATCCCGTCCGCGAACAGCACGGGGGAGCGCAGGTGCCGCGCCCAGTACTGCGGGTCTGTCGCGTTCTCGTCGGTGATCCAGGTCCCGGTCACGTTGGAGACGAACGGGATCGCCGGCCGGCTCATGTCGTATCCGGTGACGACAGCCGCGAACTCCTCCCGGCACGGTTCGATCAGGCTGGAGTGGAACGCGTGTGAGGTGACCAGTTCGGTGCAGCCGATCTGCCTGGCTTCCAGCAACTGCCGGGCAGCCGCGACCGCCGGACCCGGTCCGGCGATGACCGTGGACCGCGGGCCGTTGACGGCCGCGATCTCCGCGTCCCGCGGGAGCATCGACTGGACGAGGAACGCCGGGCAGTCAACGGCCAGCATCGCGCCGGGCGGCATCGCCTGCATCAGGCGGCCGCGGGCCGCGATGATCGCGAGCGCGTCGGACAGCGTGAAGACGCCGGCCAGGCACGCCGCGACGTACTCGCCGACGGAATGGCCGATCATGCTGGCTGGCGTGATGCCCGCCGTGGCCAGCGTGGTGGCGAGCGCGTATTCCACGGCGAACAGGGCAGGCTGGCTGTACCGCGTTTCGCGGAGCCGCGCCTCATGCCCGGAGCCCTCGCGGGCGAAGATCAGGTCCCTGATGTCGAGGCCAACGTGCGGGGCCAGCAGCCCAGCGCACATGGCAAGCGCGTCATGATAGGCAGGCTCGGTCTGGTAGAGATCGCGCCCCATGCCGAGGTGCTGCGTGCCCTGCCCAGGGAACATCATGACCAGCGGCCGCCCGGCAGCGGCGGCCACGGCCGCGCGGCGGTCAACCGCCGCCGCGAGAGCGTCGGCGGCGGTCTCGATGGTCTCGGCGGCCACCGCACGCCGGTGGCCGAACGCGGGACGCCCTACCTGGGCGGTGAACGCGACGTCCTCGAGGGCGCAACCCTTCATGTTCGGCAGTGCCTCGCGGAGGGCACGGGCGGCGGCATCGGCGGTCGCGGCTGTCTTGGCGGACACGGGAATCGTGTGCCACCGGCGGCGCGGACCCGCCGGACAGGGGGAGCTGCGCGGGGCCGGCGCCTCCTCGACGATCACATGGACGTTCGTGCCGCCGATGCCAAACGAACTGACACCCGCCCGGCGCGGCGATTCGCTCACCGGCCACGCCCGCAACTCGGTGGTCACGAAGAACGGGCTCCCGTCCAGTGCCAGGTTGGGGTTCGGCCGCTCGTAGTTGATGCTCGGCGGCAGCTGCTCGTGCTCGAGCGCGAGGCAGACCTTGATGAGGCCGGCGACGCCGGATGCCGGGCCGAGGTGCCCGATGTTCCCTTTGACGGAGCCGATCGGGATCGACTGCCTGGCCGAGCAGCCCGCGTCCTGGTAGGCCCGCCGCAGCCCGGCGACCTCTATCGGGTCGCCGACCAGCGTCCCGGTCGCGTGCGCCTCGACATAGCCGATCGTGTCGGGGTCCACCTCGGCGACCGCGAGCGCCTCCGTGATCAGCTGCACCTGGCCCTCGACACCCGGGGCGGTGAACCCGGCCCGGGCGCCGCCGTCGTTGTTTACCGCGGAACCGCGTAGTACCCCGTAGATGTGGTCGCGGTCATCGACCGCGTCGCAGAGGCGTTTGAGCGCCACGACGCCGACGCCGCTGCCGAATATGGTGCCGGACGCCTCGGCATCGAAGGGACGGATATGGCCGGTCTTGGTGTAAATGCCGCCTTCCAGCCAGGTGTGCCCGGCACGGCCGGGCAGTTCCACCTGAGCCCCGCCCGCGAGCGCGTAGTCGCATTCGCCGCTGCGCAGCAGCTGGCTGGCGATGTGCACGGCGAGCAGCGAGGTGGAACACGCGGTCTGCACGCTGATGCTCGGCCCGCGCAAGCCCAGCCGGTAGGAGACGGTCGTGGCGAGGTAGTCCGGCGCGCTTCCCACCCCGATCGCCATCGGCCCCACGGCCGCGCTCAGCGCCGCGTTGCGCTTGACGTAGTGCTCGCCGTACAGGTTGTTGGCCATGCCGCCGACTACGGCAACGAGACCGCCGAGGCGGCCCACGTCGTAGCCGCTGTCCTGAACCGCGGCGTAGCAGGTCTCAAGGAACCAGCGCCCCTGCGGGTCGCGCACCTCACTTTCGCGCGGCGTGTAGCCGAAGAAGCGGGCGTCGAAGTATTCCATGTCCTCGATGAGGAAAGCCGCCTTGACATAGTGCGGATGCCTGAACTCGCGCGGCGGGACGCCGCTCGCGGCCAGATCCTCTTCGCTCAGCCAGGTAATTGACTCGACCCCGTCGACCAGATTCTGCCAGTATTCGCTCGTCGTGTTCGCTCCAGGAAAGCGGCAGGCCATCCCGACAACGGCAATGTGATCATCGCGAGGCGGACCGGGCACTAGGGTGCTCCCATGGATTAGCAACCCGAGAATCAGCGCGCTGCTTCATCGGGGCCGCGTGTCGGAACTACCTGTTATAAGGTTAGATGGCAGTGCAGCACGCTAGGAAAGTCATATATGCGTGGCGGCGCGCCTCGTCATGTATGTCAAGCAAAGGGACTACACAGGTACCGGGTACCGAATCCGGCGCTGTCAAGCATCGTTAAGCAGCGATAGCGTCACATGAATCCGACATACTGCCAGCCGGGAGGTTGTGCCTACGCTAAAGAGATTAGTCCGCCGCCGGCCTTTCCGCGGACAGGAACGCCGGCGGCGGGTAGCTGGCCGGCGTGCGGCTGGATACCTAAGGAGTAATACGGGTGAGTGCACTTGAGGATGCCTCCGTACCGGCCAGCCCGCGTATCGCCATCATCGGGATGGCGGGGAGGTTCCCCGGCGCAGGCGATATCGATGAGTTCTGGCAGAATCTCATAAACGGCGTGGAGTCGCTTACCAAACTGGAACCTGACCAGATGCGGGCGGCCGGGCTGTCGGAATCGCTGATAGCTAACCCCAATCACGTGCCATTCGTCCCGATGCTCGACGACATTGAGGGTTTCGACGCCCGGTACTTTGGCTATACCGCGCGCGAGGCGCAAATCGCCGACCCGCAGCAGCGGATTTTCCTCGAGGTCTGCCACGCGGCACTGCAGCACGCGGGCTACGATCCCGCCCGCTACGCGGGTCGCATCGGCGTCTACGGGGGCGGGGCGCCCAACACCTACGCCGAGGAGTACGTCCACGAGAACGACAAGGCGCGCGCCGGGGCCGGCGACCTGGCCATCGAGTTCAACAACGCCTCCGACTACATCGCGACCAGGGTAGCCTACGCCCTCGGCCTGTCCGGGCCCGCTGTGTCGATCGCGACCGCGTGCTCCACGGCGCTGGTCACGGTCCACCAGGCGTGCCGTGCGCTCGCAGCCGGCGAGTGCTCGATGGCCCTGGCCGGTGCGGTCAACGTGCGGGCCCCGTACACCAGGGGCCATGTCTGGGCGGAGAACAGCATCTACTCGCGCGACGGGCACGTGCGGCCGTTCGACGCCGATGCCACCGGCACCACCTTCGGGTACGGGGCCGGAACGGTCGTGCTCAAGCGGCTCGAAGACGCCATCGCCGATCGCGACACGATCCACGCGGTCGTGATCGGCTCCGCCGTGAACAACGACGGGGCCAAGCGCAGCAGTTTCAGCGCGCCGAGCGCCGTCGGCCAGGCGGACGTCATCCGGCAGGCGCTGCGGGCGGCGGGCGGCATCTCGCCCGACTCGATCGGCTACGTCGAAGCCCACGGCACCGGGACCACGGTGGGTGACCCGGTGGAGGTCGCCGCGCTCACGACCGCGTACCGGGAGGCGGGGGCCACCGCGAGGCGGTCGATCCCCATCGGCAGCGTGAAGTCCAACATCGGCCATCTCGGCACCGCGTCCGGCATGCCCGGCCTGATCAAGACCATACTGGCGATGCGGCACCACCGGCTGCCCGGAACGCTGCACTACGAGAAGCCGAACCCGCTCATCGATTTCTCCGACACGCCGTTCCACGTCAACAAGCAATCGCGGCACTGGCCGAAGACGGGCGGGCCGCTGCGCGCCGGAGTCAGCGCCTTCGGCATCGGCGGCACCAACGCCCACGTCATCGTCGAGGAACCGCCCGCGCCCGAGCCGACCGACGCCGGGCCCTGCTGGCAGGTTCTCCCGCTGTCGGCGAAATCCCCGGCCGCGCTCGAGGCGATGGGACCGAGGCTGTTCGAGCACCTGGAGGCCAACCCCGGCCTTGAACTCGCCGATGTCGCCTACACCCTGCAGATAGGCAGGCCGCAGCTTGCCCACCGCGCGTTCGCCGTGTGCCGGGACGACAGGACCGCGCTCCAGACACTGACGATCAGCTCGGGCTCCCAAGTCAGGCCGATGCAGCACACACCGGTCGTCTTCATGTTCCCTGGCCAGGGAACGCAGCACATGGACATGGCCGCGGAGGTCTACCAGGCCGAGGCGGTCTTCCGCGCCGCGTTCGATCAATGCGCCGAACTCGCCGCGCCGTCGCTCGGGCACGATCTGCGCGACCTCGTGTTCAGCTCGCGCTCCCCGGCGGCAGACGCCGCGGAGCTGTCGGACCGGCTGCGCCGCACCGAGTTCGCCCAGCCTGCCCTGTTCTCGGTTGAGTACGCACTCGCCCAGTTGTGGATGAGCTGGGGCGTGGAACCGATGGCAATGCTCGGCCACAGCATCGGCGAGATAGTTGCCGCCTGCCTGGCCGGGGTATTCGCCCTGCCCGCCGCGATCGAATTCGTGGTCACCAGAGGGCGGCTGACCCAGGCCATGCCCGCGGGGGCGATGCTTGCCCTGCCGCTGGCAGAGGCGGAGGTCGAGGCCGTTCTCAGCGGCGAGATCAGCCTGGCCGCCAGCAACGGGCCGCGCGCCACCGTGGTCGCCGGGCCGCACGAGGCGATAGACACGCTCACCAGGACGCTGGCAGGAGTCGGCGTCCAGGGCACGCTGCTGCACACATCGCACGCCTTCCACTCCTCGATGCTCGACCCGATCGTCGCGCCGCTGCGGCGTTCCGCCGAGCAGGCGGGGCTCAGGCCTCCCGAGCGGCGATTCCTCTCGACGGTCACCGGGGACTGGATAACCGGCGAGCAGGCGGCTGACCCGGGCTACTGGGCGGCGCAGGTACGCCGGCCCGTGCGATTCGCCGCGGCGGTGCAGGCCGCCGCCAAGACCGGGGCGGTGCTGCTGGAGACCGGCCCCCGGCGGTCGTTGACCGCGCTGGCCAGGCAGAGCCTCGGCAGGACGGCGAGCGTTGTCTCCTCGCTCGATTCTCCTCGCGGCGACGGCGCGGCGCAGGACGGGCGTTCGCTCGCCCAGGCCATCGGCGAGCTATGGGCCAGCGGCGCGGCGGTGGACTGGGGCGCGCTGAGCAGAGGCCAGCGCAGGCGGCGCGTCCCGCTGCCCGCTTACCCGTACGAGCGGACACGATACTGGGTGGATCCCGAACCCGGTGCGCGGACTGAGCCGTCACCGGGGCACGCGGGGCGGGCGGGGCGGGCGGGGCAGGCCGACCAGGCGGACCCGGCCGACCTCGCCTACCTGCCCGCGTGGCGCCAGCGGCGGCTCCCGGCGCCGACCGCGGGCGAGGCCGACGACGGGCCGCTGCTCGTCTTCAGTCCCGGCAGCGGGCCGGTCGCCGAAGCCGCCGCGGCATGGGCCCGGCACGGGCGGGCCGTGATCGAGGTCGCGGCCGGGGACGGGTTCGCCGGGCTCGGGGACGGCCGGTACCAGGTCGCCCCGGGCAGCCGGGACGACTACGGCAGGCTGCTCGAGGAGGTGGACGCCTCGGTCGGCCGTCCCACCGCCGTCCTGCACGGATGGACCGCCGCGTCGGCCAGCACGCCGCCAGACGCGATCAAGGCAACGCATGAGGTTCGCGAAGCCGGCTTCTTCAGCCTGCTGTTCCTGACGCAGGCCTACACGACGCGCTGGCCCGACGCCGGGCTGACACTGCGGGTCGTCACCACCTGCAGCGCCGACGTCTCCGGTACCGAGGAAGTGGAGCCGGCCAAGGCGCTGCTGCACGGCCCGTGCAAGGTCGTGCCGATAGAGGCGCGCCAGGTGGCCTGCCAGCTTATCGACGTACCGCGGGACAGCGGAGCCGACCAGTTGCTGCGTGAGATGGCCGTGCCGGTCAGCGACCAGCTCGTGGCATACCGCGGTAACCGCCGCTGGGTGGCTGACTACGAGCCCGCGGGCGAGCTGGCCGGGCCGGTGGCCATGCCGCGCGGGCTGCGCCGCCGCGGCGTCTACCTGGTGACCGGCGGTCTCAGCGGCGTGGGCCTGCAAGTCGCGCGACAGCTCGCGTCGTCCGCCGGTGCGCGGCTCGTCCTCACCGGGCGCACGCGGCTTCCCGGCCGGGCCGAGTGGGATGATTACCTGGCCACGCGCGGTCAGGACGGGATCGGCGCGCGCATCAGGGCGGTCCGCGATCTCGAAGGCCTCGGAAGCGAGGTGCTGGCGCTGTCCGCCGACGTGGCCGACGAACCGGCGATGCGTGCGGTGGTGAACGCCGCCACCGAGCGGTTCGGCAAGATCGACGGCGTGTTCCACGCGGCAGGCGTTCCTGGCGCCGGGGTGATCGCGATGAAGGGCCGGGACCGGGCCGAGTCCGTGCTGCGCCCGAAGGTGGACGGGACGATCGTGCTCGACCGGCTGCTCGGCGGCCAGATCGAGCTCTTCGTGCTGTTCTCCTCGGTTTTCGGCGTGACCGGGATGTTCGGTCAGGTTGACTACTGCGCGGCCAACGCGTTCCTTGACGCGTTCGCGCAGGCGCGGTCCGGTGGCCGGACGCGGGTCCTGTCGGTGAGCTGGTGCGGGTGGCTGGGCGTCGGCATGCTCGGCAGTGACCCGGACGCTCAGCCGGCCGCCGCCTTGCCGCCGTCGGCGGAGCCGGCGGACGTCGCCAGCCCAGAATCGGTCATCGCACCGGAACCCGCCGTCGCGGAGGCCGGCCTAGGCGGCAACGGGCCGGGACTGCTCGGCCGCCGCGTCCTTGACGGCGGCGAGATCGTCTTCTCCCGCGTCGTCGGCCCCGGCGTGCACTGGGTCCTCGCCGAGCACCTGGTAGCCGGCCGCCAGGTCTTCCCGGGCACCTCCTACGCGGAGATGATCGCGGCGGCCGCCCGGGAGACGTTCGGCGGCGGCGGGATCGAACTGCGCGACCTCATCTTCGGCCGCCTGTTGACCATCGACGGCCCGCGCGAGATGCGGGTCACCGGGACGCGGCGCGGGCCGGACAGCTACGAATTCACCGTGACCAGCCGGCCGGCCGGGGCAGCGGACGCGCTGTGGGAGCGGCACGCGAGCGCTACCGCCGCCCCGTACCACGGTGCCGAGCCACCCTGGCAGGACATCGAGGCGATCGCGAAGCGCTGCGACCTGCTGAGCTGGAAGCCGGACCCGGGCAGGGCCGGCGGGATGGTGGTGTGCGGGCCGCACTGGCAGGTGGTCGAGTCGGTCGGGCTCGGGCAGGGCGAGCAGTTCGCCAGCCTGGGGCTGCCCGCCGGCCTCGATGCCGACCTGGCGGAATACGTCCTGCACCCGTCACTGCTCGACTGCGCGACGGCGATGAGCCTGTACCTTCCCGAAGGGTCGGGCGCGGGCCGCAGCTACCTGCCGATCGCCTATGACCGGATCGTGGTGCGGGACTCGCTACCGGGCCGGTTCTACAGCCACATCCGCAACCACGACGACGTCAACGCCACGATCAAGTCCTACGACATCTCGCTTCTGGACGAGGACGGCAGGGAAGCCGTCTTGATCGAGGGCTTTTCCGTGCGCATCGTGGACGTCAACGCGGTCCAGGAGGGTATCGAGTCCAGCGGGACGCAGGAGCGCCGCGCGCTGCTGCAGGCCGGCCTGGGCGCCGACGAGGTGCCGATAACCCCTGCGCTCGCCCTGGACCTGCTGTGGCGCATGATCGGCGCGGCGCAGGAGCCGCACTATATCGTGACGATCGAACCGCTCGGCGACCGGATCAAGCGGGTCGCCGGGGTAGCCGACCGGGTCGCCGAGATGATCGAGTCGGCGCGCGGCGGCATGCTGGCCAATACCGCCGCCACCTTGTCCGCGGGCCTGCCCCGGTCGGCGTCCGAACCGGTGAGTTCCACCGAGGGGATACTGCTCTCGCTCTGGGAGGACGCCTTCGGGGTCTCTCAGCTCGGGCTTGACGTGGATTTCCTCGACCTTGGCGGTAACTCGCTTGTCGCGGTACAGCTGGCGGTCCGGATCAGGGAACGGTTCGGGGTGAACGTCCCTGGCGTCGCGATGCTGGAGTACTCGACCGTGCGGATGCTCGGGGAGTACGTCGACGTCCTGGTGGCAGAGGGGGCCAGAAGCTGACGCGATGACAGGGATCCCGGAACTTTCCGCGAGCGCCTCCGACGACGACTCCATGGCGGTCTACGCCTGCGCCGTGCGGCGTGGCGGCGTGACAGACAGCGATCCGGGGCTGCGCGAAGAACTCGGACTCGCGCCTGAGGCCGTCGACGCCGCGCTGGCCCGGCTTGTGGACCTGCACCTGCTGCGGGCCGGACCAGGAGACGGCGGGCGCCCCCTCGTCCCGGTCAGCCCGGATGTCGCCGCGGCGTCTCTCATCTCGCCGATCGGCGAGGAGATGCACCGTCAGCGCACGGTAATGCGCCAGATCCAGGCACGGCTGAGCCTCTTCCAGCCGCATTACGAGGCCAACAGGGACTCCTCGCCCGGCCAGGGAAGGATCGAATCGCTGAGCGGAGACGTCGAGCTGTCCGGGCGCCTGCACCTGGCGGTCGAGCAGTGCGCCAGGGAGTTTCTTGCCTTCCGGCCGGGCGGCCCGCTGCCCCTGGGCCGGATAGCGGCGATGGCGTGCCGTGGGGTGGCTATCCGGCTGCTCGTCCAGCATTCGCTCCGGGCCGATCTGCGTGCCCGGACGGCGATGAGGGAGATCATCGCTCTCGGCGGGGACATCAGGACCGTGGGACAGCTGCCGCGGCAAGTGATCATCTTCGATGACGAGGCGGCCTTCCTGCTCGACGACAAGCAGCCAGGGCCGTGCGGCGTGGTCATCGGTCACCGGCAGACGGTGGCTCTGCTGCGCGAGGTCGCCGAAATGGTATGGACGTTCGCGGAGCCGTACTCCACCGGGGATATCGGGTACCAGGGGGTCACCGGCGACCTGCAGCGGACGATCGTCGAGCTGCTGGCGTCCGGGCTGACCGACGAGGCGATCGCCAGGCGTCTGGGGGTCTCGGTGCGGACCTGCCGGCGCCACATCGCGGCGGTGCTGAGCAGTCTGGACGCGGTGAGCCGCTTTCAGGCGGGAGCGCTGGCCGTCTCGGCCAACCTCCTGGACACCGGGCGGCTGCGGAACGCCGCGCCGGGCAGGGCCTCAGCCGGTTAGCACCCGGACGTAGGCGGCCGGAACCTGGATGGCGGACAGGTCGGATTCCAGGATGACGTTCGAGCCGTCCCTGGCTACCTCGGTGAATCCGGCGAACGCATAGGTGACCCGCATCAGCCGGTTCCTGCCCGTCTCCACGAAGTGGGCGCGCAGCCGCGCCCCGGCGTCCCTGGCCATCGCCATGATGTGGTTGAGCAGGATCGTCCCGACGCCGCGGGACATCGTCCTGCAGGACATGAGAAGCAGGAGCAGTTGCCAGCACTGCGGGTCGCGCGCCACCAGCGCGAGGCCGATCGTGCCGTACGCGCCGAACCGGTCGTCGAGCTCGGCGACAAGGACCACATGGTCCGGACTGGCGCACAGGGCCGCGAGCTCGTCGTAGGAATACGTGTGCCCGGTCGAGTTGAGCTGGTTGGTCCGGATCGTCAGCTCCTCCGCGCGGCGCAGGTCGGCCTGGGTAGCGCGGCGGATTCGGAAGACCATCCGCAGCGACGCGAGGAATTCCTCGCTGGTGCCCTGGAAGCCGCGTTCGCCCTCCTCGCGCTCGATCTGACTGCGGTACATCTCCCGGCGCCGCTTCGACTCCTCGGTAATGAACCGCGGACTGAACTCCGCGGTGTCGAGCGCCGCGATCACGTCCGCTGGGTCGACGCACAGCACGCCGGGGTGGGCGTGGGCGACCTCGGCACGCTCGAATTCCTGGTCGTCGATGAACGCCACCGCGTCCAGGCCGAAGTTCAGGGATCTGGCGACCCGCTCGACCCCGCCGGACTTCGGGCCCCAGCCGATCTGCGGATAGACGAACATCTCATCGATCCCGAGGGCGCGCATCCGCGCGCGAGCGGCATCGGAGTCGTTCTTGCTGGCCACTGACTGCAGGATGCCGCGCTGGTCGAGAACGTCAAGCGCCCTGGCGGCGTCCGCCCTCAGCGCACAGCTATCGCCCTCGAGCAGCACGCCGTCCCACACGGTGTTGTCGAGGTCCCAGATCACGCACTTGATCCTGCCGCGCTGGCCGTTCCCGCCGGTGCTCATACGACTGAGGTGCTTCCAGGGGAAGGGTGCCAATAAGCGGTGTTGGCGATGGTGAGCTGCTGTATCTCCGTGCTCCCCTCGATGATTTCCATGACCTTGGCATCGCGGTAATAGCGGGCAACAGGGTAACCGGGGCCGCATCCGTTGGCGCCGTGGATCTGCACCGCCGCCGAGGCGTGCCTGGCGGCCGCGGTGGAGGTGAAGTACTTGGCGATCCAGGTGGCCATGACGGTCCGGGGATCGCCGTCGTCCTTGAGCCGGCCGGCCTGCTCGACCAGCAGCCGCCCCGCGGCGGCGTCCGTGACCATGTCGGAGATCTTGGCCCGGATAAGCTGCAGGTCGCGCAGCATGCTCCCGCCGACACTGCGAGCCGATGTATAGGCCGCGGAAGCGTCGAGGCAGGCCTCGATGATGCCGAGCGACCCGGCGGCGACACTGTACCGTCCGATGTCGAGCATGCTCGACAAGACCAGCCCGGAAACGAACGAGGCGGGCCCGAGTAGCGCCTCGGATGCTACTTCGACGTCGCGGAAGCGGACCGTGGCGAGCATGCTCGCACGGGTGCCGAGGATATCGGCGAGCGGCTCGACCTCCACGCCAGGAGTGCCCCGCGGCACGAGGAAGGCCGCCAGGCCGCTGCCCGCCCGGGCGTATGCGAGAAACACGTCGGCCCGCTGACCGCCCGTGATCCACTTCTTGGTCCCGGTGAGCCGCCAGCCTCCAGCCGCGCGGGTCGCCGTGGCCGCCAGGCCGGCGGTATCGCTGCCCGCCTCGGGCTCGGTGATGCAGACCGCCCCGAGCAGGTCCCCGCGAGCCAACGGCGCGAGCCATCGGGCCCGCTGGTCCTCGGTGCCCCAGCGGTTGACCGCCCAGGCGAGCATCGTGTGCACGGTGAGCAGGCTGCGGACCGACGAGCAGCCGCGCCCGATTTCCGCGTGCACCCGTCCGAGCTCGGTGAAGCTCAGGCCCGCGCCGCCGAACTCCGGCGGCAGAAAGGGCGCCCACAGTCCCGCCCGTGACATCTGCCTGAGGAACTCGTCGGGCACCCGGCCTTCGCGGTCGAAACGCTCGGCCCGCGGCACGATATGGTCGTCGGCGAAGCGGCGGGCCGCCGCGGCGTCGAGCGCGATCCCGGCCGCCGTGTCCGTCACGACCATGCCGCCGTCACCGCGGGCCGGGCTCGACGGCGAGCCCGGCGTGCTCGGCTACCAGGGCCGCCATCGCGTTCAGGCTCCGGAACGAGTCAAGCCGCAGCGCCTCGTTCGGGACGGTGAAGGCGAATGTGGTCTCAAGGAACATCACGAGTTCCATGGCGAACAGCGAGTTGACGAAGCCCAGGGCGAAGATATCGTCGTCCGGCCCCAGCCCGACGTCGGGGAACCGGACCGCGATGAACTCGGCGATGGGCTTGATGACGGAGTCGCCAGCCAAGGTCCGTCCTCACTTTCCCGGCGAGACGTAGGTGTAGAACCCCCGGCCGGTCTTGCGGCCGTGCAGGCCTGCCTGCGCCATCTGCTTCAGCAGCGGGCAGGGCCGGTACTTGCTGTCACCGAAGTGCTCGTACATCACCTCGATGCTGCGCAGGACGGTGTCGATGCCGATGAGGTCGGCCGTCTGCAGCGGGCCGATCGGATGCCCGAAGCAGCCACGGAAGATCTCGTCGACGGCAGCCGCGTCGGCGACGCCCTCGTGCACGAGAAACGCCGCCTCGTTGATCGTGGGCATCAGGACCCGGTTGGCGACGAATCCGCACGCGTCACCGACCTGGACCGGCTTCTTGCCCATGCCGGCCAGCAGGGCGCGGGTGCGCTCAAGCGTCTCCTCGCTCGTGTGCACGCCGGGGATCAGCTCGACCACGTGCCGGTGCGGCACCGGGTTCATGAAATGGACTCCGACCACCCGGTCCGGACGCCGGGTCGCGGCCGCCAAGCGGGTGATCGGGATGCATGAAGTGTTCGCGATGAACACCGTCCCGGGCCCGCACACCTCGTCGATCTCAGCGTAGAGGCTGGCTTTGGCCGCCCAGTCCTCGGTGATGTTCTCGATCACGATATCGGCCTTGGCCAGCGTGTCTGACCCGATGGCGAACGTGATCCTCGACAATACGTCCGCCGGGTCGACCGGCGGCCCGCCAAACAGCCTGCTCGCCCGGCAGTTGCGCTCGATCTCGGCCCGCGCGCGGTCCAGTGCTCCGCTGCTCACGTCCGCCAAGATGACGTCGTGCCCCACCTGGGCGAGGTTCTGGGCGACGCCAACCCCGATGACCCCGGCGCCAACGACGCTCGTCACGGCCATGCCAGCTCCTTCCGCACGCCCGGGCCGCAGGCAGCCGGTCCTGCGCTGGCCGCACCCGCGCCGAGACCCATGATCCTGGGTCCTGAGGCCGCGTCGTAGCCCTCGCGGCTGGCAGCTAGCGGACGGCATGTTCCTGCCAGCGGGGGTGGCTGGACGCCAGCGCTCCGGCTGACTTGCAATGAAGTGACCACTCCCACAGGCGGTGCCCGGCCGCGCCCCGCGGCGGCATCGCCGATTCCCCGCTGCCGTGGTCTGTGAGGAAGAGAGGATGGCCGGACAGCCGATGCGGGACCATGACATAGCCGTCATTTCGATGACCGGGCGCTTCCCCGGGGCCGCGGACGTGGCAGGCTTCTGGGAGAACCTCGAAAACGGCGTGGAGTCGATCGCGCAGATCACCCCTGAGGACATCAAGCGGGCCGGCCGCTATAGCATACTGTCCCTGCATCCGGACTACGTCTGGCGACGCCCGGTGCTTGACGACATCAGGGGCTTCGACGCCGCGCTGTTCGGTTTCAGCCCGCGCGAGGCTATGATCGCCGACCCGCAGCTGCGCATCTTCCTGGAGTGCGCGTATGAGGTCCTCGACATCGCCGGGTACGGCCGGGCCGACGGCCGCGGCCGAGTCGGCATCTTCGCAGGCAACAACATCAGCATGTACCTGCAGGAACAGATGAACTCCCCGGAGATCCTACTCAAGGTCGACCAGCACGAGACCGTCGTGGGCAATGACAAGGACGCGCTGACCACGGTAGTGGCCTACCGGCTGAACCTGACCGGCCCGGCCGTGTCCGTGCAGACGTTCTGCTCCACGTCCGCGGTGGCCATCCACCTGGCCTGCCAGAGCCTGCGGCACGGCGAGTGCGAGATGGCGCTGGCCGGCGGCGTGTGCGTCCGGGTACCGGACCGGGTCGGGTACATCTACACCGAAGGGGGCATGACGTCGCCTGACGGGAGCGTCCGGACCTTCGACGAGAAGGGCCGGGGCGGCGTCTTCGGCGACGGGTCCGCGATCGTCCTGCTCAAGCCGCTGCGCCGCGCGATCGCTGACCGGGACACGATCCTGGGGGTGATCCGGGGCTCGGCGATAAACAACGACGGCGCCTCGAAGTTCAGCTACACCGCGCCGAGCGTGGTCGGCCAGGCCACGGCCGTGGCGGCCGCCCTGGCTGACGCCGGGGTCGCACCGCGGGAGATCTCCTACGTGGAGGCGCACGGGACCGCCACCGAACTCGGCGACCCGATCGAGGTGGCGGCGCTGACCCGGGCGTTCCGCGAGGCGGAGCTGGCCCGCAGCGGCGCCGAGCTGCGCGACCGCCAGTACTGCGCGATCGGGTCGGTCAAGACAAACGTCGGCCACCTCGACCGGGCCGCGACCGTCGCCGGGTTCATCAAGGTCATCGAGGCGATGCGACATGAGCTGATCCCGCGGTCACTGAACTTCGAGACACCCAATCCCGAGATCGACTTCGCCCATAGTCCGTTCTTCGTCGCGGGCCGAGCGGTGCCCTGGCCGCGCCAGGCAGGCCAGCCAAGGCTGGCCGGGGTCAACGGCCTCGGCATGGGCGGCACGAACGTGCACATCGTGGTGCAGGAAGCACCGGACCCGCAGCCCCGCCCCGCCGCCGCGCGTTCCTGGCACGTCTTGCCGGTCTCGGGACAAACGGAACAGGCCGCCGTCGACTACTGCGAGCGGATGGCGGAGCATCTGGCCAGCGACACGGGGCGGCGGCAGGACCTAGCGGATATCGCGTTCACGCTGCAAGTCGGGCGCGGCCTCTACCCGCACCGCAGGGCCGTAGTCGCCAGCTGCACCGGGGACGCCGCGGCCGCGTTCGCCGCGACCGGCGATGGCACCGCGAACCTGCTCGCCCGCCGTGACCCGATGAAGGGACGCCGCAGCGCCTTCCTGTTCGCAGGCGTCGGTGAGCACTACGCCGGGATGGCCGGCGACCTCTACCGGACCGAGCCGTCATTCCGCCGTTACCTGGACGCGGGCCAGGCGCTGCTGTCCGAGTTTTCCGGCATCGACGTCGTCGCGCCGCTGACCTCCGCCCGCGCTGCCGCGGCCGGCGGGCTGGCCGCGCTGATGGGACGTGCCTGCGACTGCGCCCCGGGCCCGCTCAGCAGCACGGCGGTCGCCCAGCCGGCCGTCTTCCTCGCCGAGTACGCCCTGGCCCAGACCCTCATCGACTGGGGGATCAAGCCCGCCCTCGTGCTCGGCTACAGCGTCGGGGAGTATGTCGCCGCATGCCTGGCGGGCGTGCTGTCTGCGTCCGACGCGATCCGGCTCGTCGCGTACCGCGCGCGGCTCATCGAGGGCCTGCCCGGCGGGTCGATGCTCGCCGTCGCGCGTACCAGGGAGGAGCTGTCGGCGCTCGTCCCCGACCTCGCTGCCCGCGGCATCGACCTGTCCGCGGTTGTCTCCGGTCACACGGTCGTCGGCGGCCCGGAGGCGGCGATCACCGAGCTTGCTGGGATGCTCCGCGAGAGCCACAGGATCGCCTGCCGCGAGATCGACACCACGCACGCCTTCCACACCCGCATGCTCGAGCCGGCGGCCGCCGAGCTGACCCGGTGGATCTCGGCCAACATCACGCTGCATCCGCCTTCGCTGCCTTACGTGTCCAACGTCACCGGGGAGCTGGCCACCGGCGAGCTCGTCACCGATCCCGGCTACTGGGCGGCGCACATGTGCCGGCCGGTGCAGTTCGCCGACGCGCTGGCGACCGCGCTCGGCCGGGCCGATCACGTGCTCGTCGAGGTGGGACCGGGTAAGTCGCTGGGCGCGATGGCCCGTTCCCACCCGGCCTGCGACCGTTCCCGGTGGCCGCTCGTCCTCGCCACGATGCCCGGCGCGGCGGACGAGGCGACGGGTGACAGAACCCTCGCCGGGTTCTTGGCAGAAGCATGGCTGACCGGAGTCAGCATCGACTGGAACGCCTACCACCGGGGAGGCGGCGACTGGACGCCGGGCCGGGTGCCGCTGCCCGGCTACCCATTCCAGCATCAGCCGTACTGGCTGACCAAGGACGCGCTGCCCGACGTGCCGCTGCCGGATTACTACATGAACGACGAGGTCCTTGCCGGGATCGATTTCTACGGCGGGGTCGATCCCAGCAGGGGGGGCGACGGCCCGGTCTCCGTCCCGGCAGCCAGCACCGGCGCGGACGGCGGCTCAGGCGAGTCCGACCTTGAGGCGCTGTACAACGAGTACGAGACCAAGCCGCTGCTGCCTGAGCATCAGTGGCTGAACATGTGCGTGTGGCGCGAGCGGGCGCCGCGCCCCCCGATGGCCGATCCTGGCCGGCACTGGGTGGTGTTCACCGAGACGGGGACGGCCGACCAGATCGCCGGGCCGCTGGCGGCCGAACTCGCCGCCGCCGGCCGCGACGTCGTCCTGGTGCGGCCAGGCAACGGGTTCTCGGCCGAAGACGGGTGCTACCGGATCCGCCCCGGCAACATCGAGGACACCGCGGAGCTGTTCAGCGCGCTCAAGCGCGACGGCCGTGTCCCGGACCGGGTGGTGCACCTGTGGACGCTGGCGCAGGCGACCGCCGAGGACACCGTCCGGCTGGGCCTGCACACCCTGGTCGCGGTCGCCCGCGCCGCGCACGAGATCGGCTTCGGCGAGTGGAAGCTCGACGTCGTGACGGCCGGCACGTTCCAGGTGACCGGCGAGGAGACGATTGTCCCGGCCAGATCCACGGTGTTCGGCCCCTGCACGATCCTGCCCGTCGAGTACCCGGGCGCGGCGATCCGCGTCGTGGACCTGGTCCACGACGCGGCGCCGTCGGTCGGCGACGTGCTGGCGGAACTGCGCGGCGATCCGGCGAACCAGTTCGTGGCGCTGCGCGGCGGGCGGCGCTGGTCGCCGGAGTTCGACGTCCTTGAGCTGCCACAGGACGAGGAGCCGCCCGCCGGGCCGGACGCCGCGAGGTTCCGCGACGGCGGCGTGTACCTCATCACCGGCGGCCTCGGCGGGGTCGGCCTCGGGCTCGCCGAGCGGATCGCCGCCGCGCACAGCGGCGTGCGCCTGGTGCTGTTCGGCCGGACGTCCGTGCCGCCGCGGGCGCAGTGGGATGCGATCCTCACCGACCCCGCCGCCACGGCCGAGGTGCGGCGCCGCATCGAGGGCCTGCTTGCGCTGGAAGCGAAGGGTGCCCACGTCGACGTCGTGGCCGGGGACGTCGCCCTTGTGGCGGACGTGCGCCGCGCGGTGCGCCGCGCGCACGAACGCTTCGGCGGTCTGCACGGCGTGCTGCACGCCGCCGGGGTGCCGGCCATGGGCATGATGCAGTTCAAGACCATCGCCGACGTCGACCGGGTGCTCGCGCCCAAGGTCGCCGGGACACTCGCGATCGCGGAGGCGATCGGCGACGCGCCGCTGGACTTCCTTGTGCTGTTCTCCTCGGTTGCCTCCTGGACCGGTGCCCTGGGCCAGGCCGACTACTCGGCGGCCAACTCGTTCCTCGACACGTTCGCCCGCAGCGGCGCGCTTCCCCAGGCGAGGGTGGTGTCCATCGGATGGGGTGAATGGACGTGGAACGGCTGGACCGAGGGGCTGGACGGCTACGAGCCGGTGCTGCGCCAGTTCTACACGCACCACCGCGAGGTCTTCGGCATCTCCTTCGACGCCGGCTGGCGCTGCCTGACCCGGATTCTCGCCCGCCAGGAACCCTACCTCGTGGTGAACACGCAGGACTTCTCCGACGCCGTCGCGGGCAGCCGCAGCTACACCCTGCACGACATCCAGGAGGGCGCGCGCCGTGGCCGCGGCGACTCGCGGCATCCGCGTCCGGAGCTGTCGACGCCGTACGTCGCGCCGTCGACCGAAGCGGAGACGCGGGTCGCCGAGATCTGGGGTGACTGGCTGGGTGTGGATCAGGTTGGCGTCCTCGACAACTTCTTCGAGCTCGGCGGCAACTCCCTGATCGGCGTCAGCATCATCCACGCTGTCCGGCAGGCACTCGACATCGACCATATCCCGGCGCACGTGCTGTACCAGGCGCCGACGGTGTCCGCGCTCGCCGCGGCGGTGACCGGCGGCGCGCCCGCGGAGCGCGCTGTTCCAGGGGAAGAGGAAGAGGACGACCGGGCCGGCCTGCGCCAGCAACGGCTGGCACGCCGCCGCGCGAGCATGCGGGGAGGAGACAGCGATGCCTGAGGTGGACTACGACTCGGCGATCGCCGTGGTCGGCATGGCCGGCCGGTTCCCTGGCGCGGACAGCGTGGAAGAGCTGTGGGACAACCTGCTCGCGGGCCGGCTCGGCCTGCGGCAGCTCAGCGAGGACGAGCTGATCGCGGCGGGGGTCAGGCCGGCCCAGCTGGCCGACCCTGACTACGTGCGCACGTCCGGACCTGTCAACGGCTACGACATGTTCGACGCGGGCATGTTCGGCCTTACCCGCCGCGAGGCCGAGGTGATGGATCCCCAGCACCGGTTGTTTCTTGAGACCTGCTTTCACGCGCTGGAGAACGCCGGGTACCCGGCGATGGAGATGACGCAGAAGGTTGGCGTCTTCGCCGGCTGCGGGTTCCCCGACTACATGTGGAACGTCGCCGTCGACACGATGGCGGAGGCCGGCGGCGCGCTGATGATGGCGATCGGAAACGAGCGCGACTCGCTGGCGTCCCTGGTTTCCTACAAGCTGAACCTGCGCGGCCCGAGCATCACCGTGCAGACGTTCTGCTCGACCGCCCTCACCGCCGTGCACCTGGCCGCGCAGGCGCTGCTGAACTTCGAGTGCGAGGTCGCTCTCGCGGGCGGGGTCTTCGTGCCGCTACCGCAAGGCGTCGGCTACGCCTTCGAGGAGGGCAGCATCCTGTCGCCCGATGGCCGGGTCCGGGCCTTCGACGCCGCCGCGCGGGGCAGCGTCATGGGAAGCGGCGTCTCGGTGGTGACGCTCAAGCGCCTTGGCGACGCTCTCGCCGACGGCGACTGCGTCAACGCCGTCATCCTGGGGTCGGCGGCCAACAACGACGGCAGCGCGTGCGCCGGCTACACCGCGCCAGGCGTTACCGGCCAGGCCGCGGTGATCGCCGACGCGCTCACGTTCGCCGGGGTCAAGCCGGAGACGATCGACTACGTCGAATGCCACGGTACGGGGACCATGCTCGGCGACTCGATCGAGATAGCGGCCATGTCACGGGTGTTCCCCGACCGGCCGGGCAATCCCGTGGTGCTCGGCTCGCTCAAGTCGAGCATCGGGCACCTGGACCGGGCAGCCGGCACCTGCAGCATGATCCGGGCGATCCTGGCCCTCCGGCATCGGGTGCTGCCGGCCACGCCCAACTACGAGACCCCGAACGAGGCCCTCGCGGCGGCGCGGGACAAGTTCACCGTCCTGAGCGAGCACCGGCCGTGGACCGCCGGGCCGGGACCGCGCCGGGCCGGCGTGAGCGCGTTCGGCCTCGGCGGCTCCAATGTTCATGTCGTGCTCGAAGAACCGCCTGCCGCGGCAGAGCCGGCCGGCCGGCCGGGACCGCACCTGCTGGTGATCTCTGGCCGGGACCAGACCGCGCTCGGCGAGGCGACAGAGAACCTGCTGCGGCACCTCGACCGGCATCCGGAGCTGAGCATCGCCGACGTCGCCTACACGCTCCAGCAGTCGCGCTCGTACTTCCCTGTCCGGCGGGCCGTCGTCTGCGACGATGCCGATGACGCGCGCCGCGCGCTCGGCGAGCCGCGCCGCTGGCTGACCGCGCGGACGCAACTGCGGGATCCGCTCGTGGAACTGGTGCTGGCAGACCCTCCCGCGGACCCGGCATGGGCCGCGCTGGTCGCGGACGCGGCGGCCCGTGTCGCGGGCACCGGCCCGGCGGAAGACGGCCCGGCCGGGCTTGCCCTCGCGGTCGCGGTCGCGTTGCGCACACTCGGCGTGCGGGTCGGCACGGTGACAGGATCGGGCCCGATGGCGGACGCGGCCGCCCGGGTGGCCGCCGAACTCGGGACGGTCGGCGAGCCCTGCAAGGCGCGGCTTGAGATCGGCCAGGACGCGGACGGGCCGGCGGAGCACTGGCTGGCCCGGGCGGTCGCTCGGCTGTGGCTGGCCGGGGCGCAGATTCGCTGGGAAGAACTGCACCAGGGCAGCCCGTGCCGGCTTCCGCTGCCCCCTTACCCCTTCCAGCGACGCCGGTACTGGGTCGACGGCACGGCACGCACGGCCGGCCCGCCCGCCGCGGTCGCCGACGGCCGGGCCGGCGACCTGGACCGCTGGACCTATCTGCCAGCCTGGACCTCGCTCCCGGTACCGATCTACGACCGGGCGGAGGAGATCCGCGCCGCCAGCCCCTGGCTCGTGCTGGCGGCCGAGGCACGCGCGGAGGCGACGGCGGCCCGCCTCCGCCAGGCCGGCGCGGAGGTGATCCTGGCCCGCCCGGGGACGGCCTTCGCGGCCGTCGGCGGCGGCGACTTCCTGGTCCGGCCGGGTTCCGCCGAGGACATGCTGGACCTGCTGTCCGAGGCCGCGGTGACACCGCGCACGGTGATCCACGCGTTCTCCCTCGGCGCCGGGGACAGCCACACGCTCGGCTACGACTGCGCGCTAGCGGTCATCGGCGCGTACGCCGCCGCGGCCCCCGATCTCAGCCTCAGCCTGGTGGCGGTCACCGAGGGTGCCGTGGGCGTCGCGGGCGCGGCGCCGGCCCGTCCCGAGCAGGCCGCGCTCGCCGGGCTGCTGCCGGTGCTGGCGCAGGAGAACCCCGGCTGGATCTGCCGGCATGTCGATGTCGGGGCGGACGCCACCGCACGGGCCGACGCGGCGGCGGCGGAGGCGATCATCGCGGAAGCGCTCACCGTCTTCACCGGCCCGGTCGCTCTGCGCGGGGCAGTCCGCTGGTCCCGGGCCTTCTGGCATCTGCCGCTGCCCACGGCAGACGGCGCACTGCGACCCGGCTCGCCGGTCCTCATCACCGGCGGTCTCGGCTATGTGGGCCTGCTCCTGGCCAGGCACCTGGCGGTCACCAGGAAGTGCCGGGTGCTGCTGACATCCCGTACCCCGCTTCCGCCGCGGCCGGAGTGGGAGGCGCACGCCGCAGGATCGTCGCGGACGGCGAGCATGACGGCCGCGCTGCTCGACCTGGAGCGGCTCGGCGCCGAGGTCGTCCCCGTCACCGCCGACGTATGTGACCTGGCGCAGATGCGTGCCACCGTGGCCATGGCCGACGAGCGGTTCGGCGGGCTCGACCTCGTCGTGCACGCGGCCGGCATCTCCGATCCCAGCGGGTTCGGCCCAGCGCACATGATCAGCGCGGAGGGATGCAGGCAGCACTTCGAGGCGAAGGTCAAAGGCTTCGACACGCTCCGGCAGGCGCTCGCCGGGCGCGACGTGCCCGGGATCACGCTGTCGTCGCTGTCGGCGGTTCTCGGCGGCATCTCGCTCGGCGCCTACGCCGCGGCGAACGCGGCACTGGACGCGCGGGTGACCGCCGCCCGCGCGGCCGACGGGCTGCGCTGGATCACCGTGGACTGGGACACCTGGGGTAGGGAGGCGGGTCCTGACGCGCCCCCGCCCGGCGCGTTCGACATGGCCCCGGCAGAGGCGGTCGAGATATTCGAGCGCGCGGTGGGCGTCATCGACCGGGTCGGTCACCTGGTGATCTCGACCGGCTCCCTGGAGGGCCGGTTCCGGCAATGGGTGGTCGACCGCGGCGGCGGCACGGATCTCGCCGACGACGAGGATGTCGAGCGTGACCCGCGGCCGGACATCGCGACGCCCTATGTCCAGCCGGCCGAGGGAACCGAGCAGGCGCTCGCCGAGATCTGGGCCCGGGTGCTGCGGCTGGAGATGGTCGGGGCCGAGGACGACTTCTTCGGGCTCGGCGGTAACTCGGTCCTGGCCATCGAGGTGGTCGCGCGAATCCGCAAGGAGCTCAAGATCCCCGTGCCGACATCGGCCGTCCTTGGCTACCCGACCGTCCGCGGGCTTGCCGGGCAGATCGACGCGCTGGCGTAATCGGACCCCGACCCGCCGCCGTGGCCCGCGACGTTCGCGGCATCCCCGTCAGTTCCGCGCCGACCGTCACCGGCTAGCCGTGACGGTTACCCGGCCGACGCGCTAGGCCCCGCGGTCTACGATGGCGAACCGGAGCTCGCTGGTACACCGCCCGCCGCCCGGGCCGTGCGGCAGCCACAGTTCGCCGGGTCCCGGATACATCTCGCTGATCGTACACATCGCCTGGGCCTGCTCTCCCGCCGGGCAGCGCGCCACGCTGGCCAGCATGTTCACCAGCAGCGGGCTCGTCAGGTCGATGTAGAAGGGCTTCGGCTGCCAGGGGAGCCGGACGAACACGTGATCGGGCAGCCCCAGCTCGTGGGCCCACCGGCGCGCGCCGCGGAACCGGTCCGCCTCGTCCGATATGCCCGGCCAGGCAAGGTCCACGGCCGGGACCTGCCACTGTTCCCTGGCGAAGACGAAGCGATCGATGGCGACCCGCGGCTGGTGCGGTGCCGGCGCCATCGGCCGGAACTGGTTGGGCAAACCGTCGATGAGGAACTCGCCGAGCAGCGCGAGCGCGGGCCAGCGCCGGCCGGCGTCGTCCTCGTCCTCGATCCACAAGGTCCCGTCCTGGCCCCTGACGACCAGCAGGTCCGAGGCCGCTATCACCATCCCGGCCATCCCCGCCCGCGGCGGCGCCGCCGACATCTGCACGTACTCCAACCCCGGGCTGATCAGGAACGGCGGGGGGTAGTTCCGGCCTGAGACCCCGGGAAATGCCAGCGAATAGGACGGGATCAGCCACCGTCCGCGGGAAGCCTCCTGGTCAGCCATCGCCTGCATACGGTCCCGGTCAGGGTGTGAGACCACGAAGACGGGCTGGTTGAGGGTGATCGCGCCGCAGTGCATCTCGCCGAGCACCCAGGTGTAATCCCCGCGGCAGATCGACTCGACGTCGGCGGCGGCGATCAGGATGTCCGGGCAGTGGAACCGGCCAGACAGCCAGGGGGCGCTGGCGGCCGCGAACTCCTGGCGGACCGCGCCGGCGATGTCCACGGCGCGGACACGGTGCCTGGCCGCGCCGGGCGGGACACCCAGGATCGCCGCCCAGCGCCGCTGGAACTCCGCGACGAGAGGGGTGGCCTCCGCCGCGACCGCGCGGGCCGCGCACCTGGGCAGGAACTCGGCGAGCACCGCCCCCAGGCCAACGCCCCGGGTACCCGGGCGGACTAGGCCATCGAAGATCTCGCCGGCTATCTGCAGGTAGCGCGCCGCGATCTGGCCGGTCAGCCACCGGGACGAGGCGAGCAGGAGGTCGAGCGGGCCGGCCAGGTCGGCGAGCAGCGAAGGTTGCAGGGAGATCGACAGCGTGCTCCGGCAGTCCTCCAGCATCAGCCCGCGCCCTGCGCCCTCGCTGGCCTCCAGGGTCCGGTAGGCGGGCAGCCCGGTGGCGTCCGTGAACCGGCGCTCCAGATCGGCGAAGGCGGGGCCGAGCTGACCGGGACCCGCGTTGCGCACCCGGTCCGCCGCGGCCAGGATGCCGTCGAGGACGGTCAGGTGCTGATCCCGCACGCCCGCGTCGGGGAGGCACGCGAGCTGGTCGCGCAGCTGCCTGTCGGCGTCCATGTCGAGCGGCACCCCGAACCCGGCCCGGACATACCCAGCGCGCTCGAGGGCGGCCAGGTGGCGCTCGACGTCGTCGGCTGACGCGATGCCGGGCGTGCCGCCGGCGACCAGCCGTCCGGCGATCTCGCTGACCGTGCTGTGCCCGTCGCAGGCGGCCAGCACGTCGGACCGGGGCCGCGGCATCGTGAACCAGCCGCGCAGCGGAGTGCGCACCCGCCCGTCCCGGACCCTGAGAGTCGGGCTGACGACCGGCCTGAGCCACGGACGTGTCAGCGGGTCCGCGGCGAACCGCTCGGCGAGCGCCTGCACGGCCCAGGTCTCGACGTGCGCCCGGCGGGCGGCTATCTCGCCGTGGAAGCCCGTCGCTGACGCGGCAGGCGCCGCCGCGCCGTGTCCCGGGCCCGGGCCAGGGGCCGATCCGCCGGCCGCCCAGCGCGCCCAGCCGACCGGGCCGAAGAAGCCGACCGACTCGTTCCTGGCGTGGTAGCGCTGGACGTACTTGGTCAGGACCGTCTCGCGATGGCGCTGCTTCGCGTTGCGGGCGCCCCCGGCCCGCCGCACTGCCAGGAAACGATCGAGGACTTCGACGTTCAGCTCCCGGTTCTGCCAGACCATCGCCGCCCGGAAGGAGTCGCCCTGGACGATGTCCGCGAGCGCCGCGTTCGAGTCCTCGATGGCGGCCTGGTAGGCCGCGCGGAACGCGGGATCGCCGGCGCCGGCGCCGGCGTCGGCACTGGCCGCCAGCGCGGGCCTGCCGAGGCCGAGCAGGTCGCCGGCCGGGAACCCGGCTGCCCGCACCGCCATGTCGCGCCATACCCACCAGGGACCGGCCAGGTGCACGGTCAGCGGGTCGGTTCCGTTCTCGGTCATGGGGCCTCTGGCGGGGTCGTGTCGGCGACCGTCAGCCGCAGCTCACTGGTGTAGCGCCTGCCCTCGGCGTCAGGAAGCCAGAGCTCACCGGGGCCGGGGTACATCTCGGTGAAGACGATCGTGGCGCAGGCGGCGCGGCGCAGTTCGCGTACGAAGACGGCGGCGAGCGGCGGGCTGTGCAGGTCGAGGTAGACCGGCTTGACCCCGGGCGCGTGCCGCCAGAATGTGTGCCGCGGCAGCCCGCGGGCGACCGCGAGCTGCCGCAGGCCGGCAAAGGCGGCCGCCTCCGGCAGCGCCGCCAGCGGCGTGAACTCCGCCACCGGGATCCGCCAGGTCTCCCGGGCGATCACCAGCCGGTCGACGGTTACCCGCGGCGTGTGCGGGCAGGCGGGCATCGGCCGGAACCGGCTGGCGACCGCATAGCTCACGTACTCGCCGAGGGCGTGCAGCAGCCGGTGGCGGCTGCCGTCGGGCAGCAGGACCTGGAGCCGGCCGCCTTGCGGCGTGACCATGGCCGATCCGGTGGGCACCCGCGTACCGGGCACTGCCCGCTCGCCGATCCGTTCGCCGAAGGACAGGTAGGTGTAGGCGGCGGAGAACCCGTCCGGCGGCGGATAGTTCCAGCCGCTGATCAGATCGGGCGTGCCCCGCACGTGCAGCGGCACGAAACGCGGCTGTCCGTCGACCAGCGCCAGTTCGGCGCACCGGCGGGCGAGGTCCTGGTCCGGGGCGAAATCGAGGAACGTCCGGCTGTCGATGGTGACCATCCCGATGTGCAGCTCGCCGAGGACGAACTCGAAGTCGCCGGCCTCGATCGCGACCGGGCCCGCGGCCGCGATCATGATGTCCGGACTGTGATGACGACCGGCCGCGTACCCGGGGGCAGGGCCGTCGAACTCGCGGCGGACCGCCGCGGCCAGCGAGGCGGCGCTCCGCGCGACCCGGGCCGCGGCCAGGTCGGGGCCGAGCACGCGAAGCCATCGCCTGGACAGCTCATCGACGAGCTCGTCCAGCCATGTCCCTGGCCGGGTGAGCGCGGCCAGGCGGCTGATCAAAGCGTTGAGCGGCACCGCGTCGTCCGCGTAAAGCGGCGCCAGTTCCCGGTGAACCTTCGCCGCGACGTTCTCGAATTCCTGCCCGGCCTGCCGGGCGAGCCATCGCGCGCTCGACAGAACCAGGGCAAGCGGCGTGGTCAGCTCGTCGGCTAGCGCCGGACCCAGCGTGATCTGGATGTCCCGGCCGCCCTGCATCGCCAGCGGGCGCCTGCCGGACGCGAATTCGTCCCTGCGTCGTGTCGCGGCCTTTCCCGAGAGCCGGGAGAACAGCTCGTCGACGTCTGCGAGGGCGGCTTCCAGCGCCGGCGCCGTGCGGGCCGCCCGCACTGCGGCGCGGGCGGCCTCCAGTGCCGCGAGCGCCGCGAGTGACCGCGCGACCGCGGGCCCGGGCGCCAGCGCCCCGAGCGCGTGCGCCAGCGCCTGCTCTGGCTCCATCTCCGGCGGTATGTCAAAGGCGCGGGTAACCAGGCCGTCCGCGATCAGCGGGGCCAGGCTGTCCGCCACGTGCCGCGCGGGCCAGCCGAGCTCGGCCGCGATGTCCTGCGCTGTCCGCCGCCCGTCGATCAGGGCGACGACGCCGGCTTCCGCGGCCCGCAGCCGCCGCATGCCGCCGTCGGGCAGCATGAGCACCCGGCCCAGCCGGGTGACGCCGAACGCGAGTGCGGGCGGAAGCTGCCCGGCGATCTCGGCCTCCGTGGCGAATGCGCGGCCCAGCTCGTCGATCGCCCAGTCTTCGAAGTACACCAGCTCACGGCCCCGCACCGCGGGTCCCGGCCGGGCATCGATCCGGGAGCCGGCCGCGCGGAACGTGCCCCAGGCCACCGGGCCGAAGAACCCCACGGACTCGTTCTTCGCGTGATAGCGCTGCAGGTACTTGACGACGGTGTGCTCGCTGGCGCGGCGGCGGGCATTGCGCCGGCCGGCGCTGGCCGGGCCGGCCCGCAGCCAGTCCACCGACAGTTCCAGAACCCGCGGGTTCTGCCACAGCAGCGCCTGCCGTACCCCGTCCGATCCGGCCAGCCGGAGGGCTCTGTCCAGGCCGGCGGCCATCGACCGTTCCCAGTCGAACCCCGGCAGGTCAGCGAGGCTGGCGGCGGGATCGCTCAGCGCCTCGGTCAGCGCGGCGAACGGGAAGCCGGCGCTGCGCAGCACAAAATGCCGCCACAGTACCCAGCCGCCGAACGGCAGCCGTTCGCGACCCGTGCCCTTCTGGCCGGTCATCGGGGCTCCCGTCGGCTACTCATCCGGCCGCGCCTGCGCCGCCCGCCTGCCGCGCGCCGCCAGCCGGCGGGACCGCTCGCCAACCCGGGACATGCGGGATGTGTCAGCCTGGACGGGCGCCACGGCCAGCCGGGACAGGCTCCGCGCCATCGCACGCACGCTTGGGTTCTCATAAAGCGCCAGCAGCGGGACCTGATCGCCGAGCTCGCGCCTGATCGCCGAGTGCAGCCGCAGCATGCTCAGCGAGGTGCCGCCCAGGTCGAAGAAGCTCGCGGTCACGTCAACCCGCTCGATGCCGAGCACCACCGACCAGAGCCGCGCGAGCCGGCCTTCCAGCGAGCCGGCCGCCCCGGCGGCATCGGCCCGTGCCGCCCGCGCCGCGGTCGCGGCCGGGAGTGCGGCGCGGTCGATCTTCCCGTTGGGGGTCAGCGGGAGTCGGTCCACGCGGATGATGCGCTCAGGGACCAGCGGGGCCGGCAGGAGTGCCGCCAGCCGCGCGCGTATCGTCGCGGGCACCGGGTCGGGACCCACCACGTAGCTGGCCAGCGCCGGGCCGTCGGGGCCGGTCCAGGGCACGGTCACCGAGGCGCTCACGCCAGGAACGGAGGCGAGGGCACGGTCGGTCTCGGCCGGGTGAACGCGGAAGCCCCTGACGCTGACTACGCCGTCCGCACGGCCCAGGAAAGCGACGCTGCCGTCGGTCTGATAGCGCCCCAGGTCCCCGGTGACGAAGCGCCTGATGCCGGGCAGCCGATCACAGCTCAAGAGCTGGCCGTTCTGGGCCGGCTGGCCCGCCGCCGGCGCGGGTGTGGCCCCCCCGCCGGGCCTGATTTCGTCCGCCAGGTGCCTGCTGCGGACCACGATGCTGCCTGCCTCGCCTATTCCGCATAGCTCGCCCGCCGCGTCGAGGACGAGCAGCTGGCTTCCCGGCGCGCCGGCGCCCAGCGCCGGCGGCCGGCCGGCCAGCAGCCGGCGCCGCGAGACGAGCTGGGGCGTCTCGGTGGTCCCGTACCCGTTGAGCAGCACCGCGCCCGGTGCGACCGCGGTCATCCGCTCGACGTCGGCGGTGCTGACCGCGTCGCCGGCCAGGCAGGCCAGGCGAAGGCCGGGTAGCGGCACGCCCTGGGCCGCGAGCAGCCGGGCGAGCGGCGGGGTCAGGTTCACGACGCTGATCCGCTCACCCCGCAGCCAGCGGGCGAGCTCGTCCGGCGCGCGGAAGACTTCCGGCGCCGGGATGCAGAGCGTTCCGCCGTTCCACAGCGGCAGCAGCACGTCGCGGAAGACCGGGTCGTGGGCGAGCCCGGCGAGCAGCGCGAACCGGTCGCGCGGGCCGAGCCGGTATTCCGCGCTGTACCAGTGCAGGAAGTGCTCTACGGCGCGAAGGCCGCCGCGGACGACCGTCGGCTCTCCGCCGGATCCC
Source organism: Trebonia sp. (assembly GCA_030038035.1). The sequence continues at coordinate 7,545 of JASHPP010000160.1, read as the reverse complement.
GAGGTGAAGGCCAGGTAACCGGGTCCCTCATCCGCCGTCGCGGTAAGGCCTCCCGACGTCCGCGCCAGCAGCGCGGTCCCGTGATCGAACCGGATCAGCGTCCGCGCCGGCAGACCCGGGTCCTGCGCCCCGCAGCTTACCAGGCACTGCGCCTGCCCCGCGTCCATGTACCGGACCAGCCGCGCGGCGGGATACGCGGGATCGAGCATCAGCAGCCTGGCCCCGGACGCCAGGACCCCGAGCATGGCCGTCACGGTGGCCGCGTCGCGCGCCCCGTGCACCGCGACCGTGTGCCCGGGCCCGGCGCCGGCCGTGCGCAGCACGCCCGCGAGCGCGCGGACGGCCACCCGGAGCTGGGTGAAGCTGGTCTGGCCGTCCGCGTCGCGCAGCGCGGCGGATCCCCCGCGCGAGCGCGCCACGGAAAGGAGCCTTCTCGCCAGCGCCGCAGGCGGCGGAGTGTCGAGAGGATCGCCGGGGTCGGGCAGCAGCGCCGCCCGCCGCGTAGCGCGGCCGTGCCGGCGAAGCGGGGTGGCCGGGGCGGCGACCACCGCGGCGAGCAGCGTCAGGTACTGCTCGAGCACTTCGGCCGCGGCGTCGTCCGAGCAGGCCGCCACATCGTAGACAAGCTCGACGCGAATGTCCGCGTCGTGTTCCGTGACGTAGACGTTCAGGTCGAACAGGGCAGGCGGTGCCGGGACGTCCGGCAGGGTCGCCGTGAGCCCGGTCATCTCCGGCGGCCTGATCGCATCGCCGAGATAGTTGAACCAGGCACGGAAGACAGGCGTGCCGCGCCCCTGCCCGGCCGCGGCCCCGTCGGCGAGCGCGTCGAACGGCCCCGCGTCCAGGACCGCGTCCACGACGTCCGAGCGGACCCGGTCGACCAGCGCGGCGAACGAGGGACGGCCGGACAGGTCCGCCCGGATCAGGCAGGTGTCGACGAAGAACCCGGCGATGCCGCCGGCCTGCCACTGCTCGCGCCTGCTCACCGGGAAGCCGACGCAGACGTCGTCCGAGCCGGACCAGCGGGCCGCGACGTCGGCGAAGCCGGCCAGCATGACGACGAACGCGGTCGTCCGGTGCCGGCTCGCGCAGGCCCGCACGGACTCGGTGAGCCGACCGCCCAGCCAGCCACAGCAGCGGGCTCCGGACCCGGTGCAGGCGCCCGGATCCGGGCCCTCGAGGGCGAGCGGCCGGTCCTGGTAGCCGTCCAGCTTCCTGATCTGGCGGTCTCGCCGCCGCGCTGGCAGGTCCGCGGTGCGGGCCGCGTGCCACGCGGCGAGATCCCCGTAAGCCGCGGTCAGCGGCGTGAGCGCCGCGGGAACCCCGGCCAGCGCCGCGTTGTAGAGCTGGCCGAGCTCGGCCAGCAGGATCCGCTGCGAATCCCCGTCCGTGGCGATGTGGTGGACGGCGAGCACGAGCCAGTGCCGGGCGGTTCCCAGGCACAGCAGCAGGACCCGGACCGGGATCTGCGTGCTGAGCGCGAACGGGCGGCGAAGGAATTCCGCCGCCCGTTCCCGGGCATGCTGCTCGTCCGCCACGGACTCGGCGTCGATCCGGACGGGGCCGGGATCGAGTACCCGGCAGACGGCCCTGGCGCCGGAGTCGTCCACGACGGTCCGCAGCGGCTCATGCCGGGCCACCAGGCCGGACAAGGCGGCGGACAGCGCGTCCACGTCGAGTTTCCCCGCCAGGTTCACGATCGTGGCGACCGTATACCGCGGCTGATCCGGGTAGAGCTGGCTGATCAGCCACAGCCGCTCCTGGCCGGGAGTCAGCGGGTGCGTCGCCGGGTCGGCGCGGGGCCCGGCAGCCGGCGCCGGCTGCCGCTGTGCCTGCACGAAGTCGGCGAACGCCGCGAAGGCCGGGTACTCGAACAGCGCGCGGGGCGGGACGGCGATGCCGGCTCGCCTGGCGACCCGGAGCGCGACGAGCGCGGCCGCGACCGAATCTCCCCCGAGGGCGAAGAAATCGTCTTCCGGGCCGAAGTGGCTGAGCCTGAGGGCGGCGGCCCAGGCACCGCGAACGATGTCGGCGGTGTGCGCCGGATCGAGCGCGGCCTCTCCTCGCGCTGGCATCGTCACGTCAGCCGCCTGACCTGGCGGGCGCCAGGCCGCCAGGGCGAGAGCCCCCCGCCCTCGGTGACCGGTGTGCTTGACCACGGCAGGCCGGAAAGGACGGTCAGCGTCGCGGCCCACCGCCGGAGCAGGCTGCTGACCGTCCGCGCGTCCGCGACGCCGCCGTCGGCCAGCGCGCCCACGGTCAGCGCGGCGGGCGGGGCCGATGTCATCGGCGGTGGGTCCTCAAGCAGGTAGAAGTCGATGTCCGCGCCGGTAGGACAGACGGAGACCGCGGCCCGGCTGACCACAGCGGTGCCGAGCCGGTACTGCCCGCCCGGCGGGCCGCCGCTCAGTTCCCTGGGCAGGTAGACAAGCGCGCAGGTCGGCCCCGCCTGGTGCGCGTCCGCCGCGGTGGCGGCGAGCAGTTCGCCCGGCACACGCTGCGCGGCGAGCGCGGCGAATATCTCGCCGCGCAGCGCGGTCAGGTATTCGTGAACGGTTCCCCGGCGTGCCGGAAGCCGGATGGCGGCGTCGGTGGCAAACCAGCCGACGGCCTCCTGCTCGGCTACGGTCTCCCGGCCAGCCAGCGTCGTGAGCAGCGCGAACGGCTGATCTCGGGTATCGGCGACGTCGTCGGCGACACCGAGCACCAAGGCCATCGCGGCGACCGCGAGGACCGATCCGCGTGACTGGCGCACTCGTGCCCGCAGTGCCGCGGCGACTGGGTCCTCCAGCGCCAGGAACTGCTCGTGCACATCACCGGGGCGATCCTCGTCTGGGTCCGGGTGAATCGGCCACCGCCACCGCGCGTCAGCGAGGTGGCGCCGCCGCTCGGTCACGACCGTAGTGCCTTCGGAACCGGCGAGCCAGTCCTGCCGCTCGCGCCAGACCGCGGCGTAGCCGTCGGGTTCGCGGGAATCCCGCGCGCTCCCGGCTCCGAACAGGTCGCCGATGATCAGGTTCGCCGACCAGCTGTCGCCCACCAACTGATCGACGGTCAGGACGAGCAGGTGGTGGTCGTCCTCGGGGGACAAGAGCATGCCGCGGACCAGGGGATGCTCGCCACGGAAGAACGGGCGCCGCCCCTCGAAGTCAGCGATCTGGATGGCGGCCCGCCAGCGGGACGCGGCGTCGGGGCCAGTGACGGCCTGCCTGCGCAGTTCCGTCGACCCGCCGGCCAGGCGGTGCGTCCCGTGGCCGGTGAACATGCTGCCCAGCGCGGGCCGCCGGGCGATGAGACCGTCCAGTCGGGCGCGCAGTTCCGCCTCGTCCACGGGCCCGCGGATCTCGGCTGCGACGCTCAGGCAGTGACGCAGCCGCCCGGCCGGGCCGCGGTTGGCGATCCTGCGAATCCGTTCGCACTGCGCGACACTATTGGGCAGCTCTGGACTTGCTTCCAGCCGCGCCGCATTGTCCATCCTCGCCTTCCGGAAACGTGCAAGGAAACCTTTGCTTATCATCTCCGTTCCCGCGGCCAGTGCCCACGTCTCAATTGAGTAACTCAGGGACAGCGGGGAGCGCTTCATTTGTCTGTAATGCGAAAAGGTCTATCGACTTGCTGGCGCTATGGCCGCCAACGGGACCGCCGGCAGGGTAGCGTTCTCGTATACCAGGCCGAGTTCGATCGCGAGCCTGGTCAGGTCCGCTTTATTGCCCGACCCCACTTTCTGGCGGACCCGCTGGACATAGGTGTCAACGGTTGCCTTCGTGAGCCTCAGCTTGGCGCCGATCTGCTTGTGGGTCAGGCCCTGCGCCACCATGATCAGCACGTCGCGCTCGCGCGGGGTCAGGCCCTCCACCTGGGCGGGGGCGAGCCGGGCGGCCTCCTGTCCGACACGGTCGAACAGCAGCCCTTCGAATGGGCTGCCGAGGTAGATCCCGCCGAATCCCACCGCACTGACCGCGTCAGCCAGGATCGCGGCACGGGCGTTCTTGCTGATGAACCCGCGCACGCCTTGCCGCAGCGCGCAGCGCACCGAGTCGACGTGGGTGCACGCCGAGATGATCATCACCGCGTAGGGCTTGGGCGCGTGGGCCACCTGGCCGAGTCCGGCGTCCGGGTCGCAGAAGGGGTCCACGAGCAGGACGACCGGATGGGCCTGCGACGGCAACTCCGCTACCTGGTGGTAGACGCCGAGGACATCAAAAGGGTCGTTCTCGCGCAAGACCTCTATCGCCCCGCGCATGGCAAGCGAACTGTCGTCGATGATCGCGACCGCGGTCGTCATTCGCGCACCTCACAGCCTCTGTGGAGCCGGTTCGGGACTCCCGCGCCCGCCAGCGCGGGTGATGCTGGGGCCGGTCGCCAGGGGTTCGCGTTAGGTCCTTTCGCCGCTCGGACGCGTGATCGCTGGCCGTCGCCTGCCCTGCGGCTAGCCAGGCACCGATTCCGCGTCAGCGGGGCGGCCGACGGACCTGGCGGCGATCCGGTTGACGGCCGAGGTGATCGCGCGCGCCACTGCCATCGTGGCCGAGCAGTCGATGCCGGCCCCGTAGGCGCTGCCGGCCGGCAGCGTAACCCGGGCGTACGCGGCGGTACGAACCAGGTCGCCGTGCCCTTCGACAGGATGCGCGCTGACGTTGCCGATGGCCACCGGGTAGCCGGTATCGGCCAGGATCTGGGCGTACGCGGCGGCAGCGGTGCCGGCGGCGGCGGACCGCACGGCCTGCTGCCCGCTGGGGAGGCGCAGCCGGACCTCGACCTGCACCTGGCCGTCCCGCTCAAGCTCGCGCAACTCCTCAAGGACGAGCCCCCCGGCGGGGTCGATGTATTCACGCCGGAAAATCTCCCAGAGCTGCCGGGAGTTGATCTCGGCACCGGACTCGTCGGCCGTTTCCTGTACGGCCTTCGCCAGGTCGACGCGCATCGCACGGGGCAGGTTGAGGCCGCGGGAACTCAGCAGGACATGCGCGATGCCGCCCTTCCCCGACTGGCTGTTGACCCGGACCACGGTTTCGTAGTCCCGCCCCACGTCGCGGGGATCTATGGGCAGGTAGGGAACCTGCCATGGGAGGCTGCCCGGGGCTACGCCTGACGTTGACGCGCGGTCCGCCAGTGCCGCAAGGCCCTTCGCGATGCCGTCTTGGTGCTGCCCGGAGAATGCCGTGTACACCAGGTCGCCGGCATAAGGGTGCCGCGCGTGCACCGGCATCTGGTTGCAGAATTCGACGGTCCGCCGGATCGCGTCGATATCCGAGAAGTCGAGCTGCGGGTCGATCCCGTGGCTGAACAGGTTCAGCGCCAGCGTAGCGAGGCAGACGTTGCCGGTCCGCTCCCCGCTGCCGAACAGGGTCCCTTCCACCCGGTCGGCGCCAGCCATGAGGGCAAGCTCGGCCGCGGCGACGGCCCCGCCCCGGTCGTTGTGCGGGTGCACCGACAAGATGACCGAGGCACGCCTGTCGAGGTGGCGGTGCATCCACTCGATCTGATCCGCGTAGACGTTCGGCGAGTGTGTCTCCACCGTCGATGGCAGGTTCACCGTCACCGGGCGCTCGGGGCATGCCTCCCAGGCGGAGGTGACCGCGTTGGTGACGTCGAGCGCGAAATCGGGCTCTGTGACGTTGAATGTCTCCGGAGAGTACTCGAACCGCAGCCGTGACCCTGGCATGGCGTCGCCGAGCCTGGCCACGCGCTCGGCCGCGTCCACAGTGAATGTGCGCAGCTCCCCGGCGGACATCCCCAGGACGACGTCACGCCACAGGCACGACGTCGCCAGGCACAGGTGGACGATCGCCCGGCTCGCGCCGCTGATGGCCTCGAACGTCCGGTCGATCAGCTCGGCCCGCGCCGGGGTGAAGACCGAGATCGTCACGTCATCGGGCACCTGGCCTTCCCGCACCAGGCCGCGTATGAACGCGAAGTCCGCCTCGCTCGCCGCCGGGTACCCGACCTCGATCTCCTTGAACCCCATCCGGACGAGCAGGTCGAACATGGCCAGCTTTCGCCGCGGGTCCATCGGGGCCGGCAGTGCCTGGTTCCCGTCACGCAGGTCAACCGAGCACCACAGCGGCGGGAAGTCCACGCTTCGATCGGGCCAGCTCCGGCTGAACGGCTCCCCCGGGACCTGCGGGACCCGCGGGTCCGTCCGCGTGTAGCGCCAGACCGGCATCGAGGATGCCCGCTGCGGATTCCAGCCGGGCTGCCCGCGCCGGCCTGGTCCGCACGGCGTCCTGAGCCGTGCCAAAGGCAATTCAGTACCAGACATATCAGCGACCTCTTCATGATGAGACTGAGCACTAATTAGGCGCAGCTTTCAGCATAAAGCTGGTATGTGTAGCAGACTCTCACGCTCGCTTAACAAGCAAGTTAGGAGCGCTTATCTCGCTAAAGGTACTTAACACTAAGATAGACGTTAGCAAGCATGTCATGATTGTGCAATGGTGATTTCGTCGGCAGCACCGTCCTAATGAGAAGCCCGCGGGCCAAGGAGGATCGCGGGCCGGTGCGCGGCGACGATACCGGACCGCTCTGGTCCCGCTTACAGTGGACGTATACGGCAGTTGTACATCGTTACCGTGGCGTCTCGTCGGCGTAGGCGTGCCATCGCTGATGGGCTTGCTGAGCGCCGTACTGGTGGCGGCGGCGCCACAGCGCCCAGGCATCGCGGTAGGGCTTATCGCGGCGGGGCTCGGGAATGACGGTCCCGCGGAGCTGCCTGAGCGGCTCAGGTACGGTGACGGGGATCAGCTTGAGCCTGGCGGTGCTGGCGTCTGCGGCTCGCTGCCAGGCGGCGGCGACGGTGAGGAAGGCGTAGGCGAGCAGGCTGATCGCTGTCCAGCGGTGCCAGGAGGTCCAGGCGGTGACCTGACCGCTGTCGAGCCGGGTGACTTGCCTGGACTGCTGGTGGTCTTCCGCGGTGGCGCCGGAGCAGCAGGACGGCGTGCCCGTCAGCCTGGCCTTCGGGGGTGTCGTCGGGGGTGACCTCGATCATGGCCCAGTGGTAGTCCTTGGCTCCCTTGGTGGCCGATCCGGTGCGCATCCGCTGCCACATGCCGGGCTTGACCAGGCTGGATGCTGCTTTCACGGTGAGGCGGCGGCCGGAGGGCAGGGTCACCGCGTGATTGGAGCGGACGGGGGGCACGTAGCCGGTGCCGCGTGTGGCTCGAGGGTCACCGGCCCGGCGGCGTGCAGGATCCGGCGGACGGCCAGGGCCGACGGGGCGTGCAGCCCGGCCTGCCCATCGTCGGCAGGCAAGACCTACACAGATGCGGGCAGCCAGCCCCACGGGTGCGTTCCCCACCCCGGAGAGAACTCCTCGCCCGCCTTCAGCGTGTAGACAGGGACCAGTCCATATCCGCCCCGGAACACCTGCCCGGTGGTGTCAGTGAACGTGAAGTCGCCCTCAGCAACGTCGATGATGCTCAGGTCGGCGTCCCGCCCGACCGCGATAGCCCCGAGTTCGTCTTGCTGGCTGAGCGCCCTGGCCGCACTAGAGGTGGTTGCCTTGACCACGTCAGCCAGCGTGTAGCCAATCGACATGAACTTGGC
>JASHPP010000159.1 GCA_030038035.1 Trebonia sp. | reverse complement strand
TGCCGGGGGCCGCGAACATCTCGTCCCAGGCCTGCGCGAGCCGGTAACCGTCGAAAATGTCCGCCACGGCCTCCAGCGTAGACACCTGCTGTTCCACGTCTATTTCACCAGGTGACGACCATGTTTCCGATTGTTTCCCGAGATATCCGATCCGGGCGGCCGGTCGCATACCGGACGGCGGGACGGGCGTTAACCTGGTGGGGAGAGGAAGTGGCAGATGTACATTCCAGCCCATTTCGCGCCGGACGACGCGCTGGTCAGGGAGCTTCTGGATCACCACGGCGCCGCTGACCTGGTGACGCTGACACCGGACGGGCTGGTGGCGACGATGCTGCCGTTCAGCTACGTGCCTGACGCCGGTGAGCACGGAGCGCTGCAGGGGCACGTGGCGCGCAACAACGCGCAGTGGCGGCTGCCCGCCCAGGGCGAGTCGCTGGTGATCGTCCGCGGACCGGACGCCTACATAACACCGTCCTGGTACGCGTCCAAGGCCGAGCACGGCCGCGTCGTGCCGACCTGGAACTACGTGACGGCCCACGTGTACGGCACGCTGGTCGTGCACGACGACGCGAAGTGGACAGAACATCTGGTCCGCCGGCTCACGGCCAAGCATGAGGCCGGCAGCGCGCATCCGTGGTCGGTGGACGACGCGCCGCCGGAGTTCATCGCCGGGCAGCTGCGCGCGATCGTCGGCATCGAGCTGCTCATCAGCCGGATCGAGGCCAAGGCCAAGCTGAGCCAGAACAGGCCGCCCGCCGACGTGGAGCGCGTGATCGACGGGCTGCGCGCCAGGGGCGACGCGCCCAGCGCGGACGCGGTGGAGCGGGCCCGCGCCGCTAGCGCGCCGCACTAGCACGCCGCCGCGAGCGGCGGGCCAGCTCGGCCTCGCCGGCGGCGCGCATGGCCGCGACGGGAGCGGGCTCGCCCGTCATCAGCTCGACCTGCGCGGCCGCCTGGTGGAGCAGCATCGCGAAGCCGCTCGCGACCACCGCCCCCGCGGCGGAGGCTGCCTCGGCGAGCGGGGTCGGCCATGGGTCGTAGACCACGTCGAGCACCGCCGCCGGCGCGCGGCCGGTGCTGCGGATGCGGTCGGCGAACGCGTCGGCGGCCCCGGCGGGAACCGTGGAGATCAGCAGGCCAGGGGGGTATGGGGGGACGGGCAGTCCCCCCATGCGGGGGGTCCCCGGGGGGTCGTCCCCCGGGAGAGAGCAGAGCCTGACCCGCACGTGCAGCCGCTGGGCGGCGGCGAGCAGGCCGCCGGCCCGGGCGGGGTCCCTGACGACGACGTCCGCGCCGCTGGCACCGATCTCCGGCAGCGCGGCGAGCGCCGAGCAGGCCGTCGCGCCCCCGCCGACAATCGTGACGCTTCCCGGCGCCGGGGCGCCCGCCTGCGCCAGCGCGTCGACGATGCCCTGTACGTCGGTGTTGTAGCCGTGCCGGCCGTCCGGCCGGAACACCACGGTGTTCGCCCCGCCGGTCGCCGCGACCAGCGGGTCGGCGTGGTCGAGCAGCGGCAGCACCGTCCGCTTCAGCGGCATTGTCAGCGACAGGCCCGCCCACCCGGGGGCGCTCCCGAGCGACTCGATGAGGCCGGGCAGTCCCGCCTCGTCACACTCGATGGCCTGGTACGTCCAGTCGTCCAGGCCCAGCGCGACGTAGGCCGCGCGGTGCAGGACCGGGGACAGCGAATGGGCGATCGGCGACCCGAGTACGGCGGCTTTCATACGTGGCGAGCGTATCCGCTCACTGACCCTGCAGGGGTGTCGCCGAGAACTCCGACGCCTTTCCCGTCACGGTCAGGAAATAGAGCCAGTCGCCGGCCGCGGGGTGCAGGATGCCCTGGATCGCGGCGTTGCCCGGGTTGCAGATGGGCGTGGGCGGCAGGCCGTAATGCTGGAAGTCGTTGTAGGGGCCAGGCGTGGCGATCTGCGCATCGGTGACGTTGACGGCGTAGGCGTTGAGGCCGTACAGCAGGACGCTGTCGAACTGGAGCTTCATGCCGTCGTTGAGCCTGTTGATGATCACGCGGGCAATCTTCGGGTAGTCGGAGATCACGCCGCCCTCGGCCTGCACCATGCTGGCCTCGATGATGACCTGTTCCGGTGTCAGGTGCACCTTCGCCGCCGCCGCCGGCAGGTTGATCTGCTGCGCTTCGACGTCGTAGCGCTGGACCATGGCCTGCAGGATCTGCAGCGCCGTCTCATTCGGCTGGATGGTGTACGTGGCGGGGAACAGGTAGCCCTCGACCTTTCCCTTGGCGTAGGACGGGAGGCCGAGCTGGGCGGGGTGGTCAATGACCTGCTGGAACTTGGCCAACGGGATGCCCGTCGCCTTGGCGAGCGCCGCGATCACCTGCGAGACGCGCTTGCCTTCGGGGATGAGGACCGTCAGCTGCACCCGGTTGTCCGGGTTGAGCAGCGCGGCGTACGCCAGGCTGGCCTGCATATGGTGGTTCAGCCTGTAAAAGCCCACCTCCAGGCCCACCGTGCTGGTGCTGCTCTCGGCCGCCAGTTCGAACGCACGCGCGCTCGCGACCACGCCGAGCTGCTGCAGCCGCGGACCCAGGGTGAACGCCGTGTCGCCGCTGTTTACCTCGACGACCACCGTGGGGCCGATGCCCGGGCCGGAGTAGTCGGCCGGGTGGTACTTGTTCTCGTACAGGTGGTAGACGTACAAGCCGCCGATGACCAGCGGGGTGAGGATCACCAGCAGCGCGATCCACGGCGCCAGCCGGCGGATCGGGCTGCGTTTGCGTTTGGGCCAGTCGGTATCGTCATAGTCGTCGCTGTCGCCGCGGTCGTTCCAGTCGCGGCGGTCACGCGGATCGCGGCGCTCGCCGCCCTCGCCCCGGTAACCGCCCCGGGAGGCGCCGCTTAGCCCGCGCCGACGGTCGAAACCCGGCAGGAACGTTCCGTCGCCAGCGTCGGAGTCCCAGCTTTCGCGTTCTTCCCTGGCGAAGCGGCCCTCGCCGCGAGCCGGGTAGCCTTCGGCGGGGTAATCGCCCGGGTACTCGCCGGCTATGCGGCGCGGCCCCGTGCCACCCCGCTCGTAGCCGCGCGGCACCTGCCGCGTCGGCCCCGTCCCGCGCTGCGCTGGACGGGGCCCGGTGCCTGAGCCAGGGACCTGCTCAGGTCCGGTGCGCGGGTACTGCGGCGAGTTCCCGCCTGGGCGCTGGTTCTGCGCCCGCGCGTCCCGCTGGGCATATCCCTGGCCCCGTCCCTGCGCCGATCCTTGGCCCTGCTCGTACCCGCCGCCCGGCGTCGAGCCCTGGCCCGGGCGCGGCGCCTGGGCGCCCCCGCCCCGCCGGCCCTGCTGCCCGGCCGGGTCGTTCCACGGCGGCTGGCCCGACTGCCCTCGCG
>JASHPP010000158.1 GCA_030038035.1 Trebonia sp. | reverse complement strand
CGGCTGGGTCGCCGGCGGTGGGGGTGGTTGGGCTGTCAGTGGCGGCGGGGCTGGCGTCGGCGGTGTCGGGGGCGGGGGTGCGGGTGCGGTCGAGGGGATCCCGGCCGTGCAGGCGGTCCAGGAACGCCAGCGTCCGCAGCTGCCCCAGGCTGCCCTCGATCCCGGCGGTGCGCAGCGCGGCCGCGTCCGCGTCGATGCCCGCCTTGGCGGCCAGCACGTCGGCCGCGGCCAGTTCCCGGCCGCCGTAGGACATGTTCCCCGACGCCTCCCGCCGCGCTTCCACCCGCTGGCCCTCGGCGCGGGCATGCTCCCGCCGCTGCCGCACCGCCTCAGGGTCGAGCCTCATCTCCAGCCCGGCCGCCCTGCGGGCCAGCTGGTCATAGCGCAGCCCCGGCGCGGCCGCGGCCAGCACCGCGTCCGCGCAGGCGGCATCGGCACCGGACAGGAACCGGGTGTAATACCAGATCGCGCTGGCCCGGCCGCTGTCGATCACCCCGGCCGCCAGCGCGGCGAAGGTGGACGGCAGCCGGGTGGCCAGGGACGTGGCCAGGTCCATCCGGCCGGACGCCTCATGCGCGGTGGTCAGCAGCTCCGACGCCAGCTCGGCGTCGGCGAACTCCCCGGCCCGGCAGCCTCTTGGGTCCCTGCGCGCCTTCGACGCCTCGAGCTGGGCGGCGCGGCGGGCGGTGAACTCCGCGATCCCGGCCAGCTCCAGGTACTCCGCCCGGTTCTGCAACCGGCGGCTGGCTGACACCAGCCCCAGCAGCTCGTCATCGCACAGCCCCGGCAGCCCGGCCGCGGCGTTCTCCGCCAGCGCCGCCAGCAGCGGCCCCGGCCGCAGCGCGTCCGCGGTCTTGTCCTGCGCGAACCCCTGGCCGCCGAGCCCGTCCGGCCCGGCCATCGCCGCCAGCTGCACGGGGTCGGCGTCGGCGGCCTCGCCCAGGGTGACCATGACCGCCGGGGCGGGCACGTCCTCATCCGGCACCGGGATCCGGCCGGCGTCCACCCCGGCCAGGAACCGGGCCAGGTCCGCGTCCGCGTCCCAGTCCTCCCCGCCGCGCGCCGGGTCCGCGGGCAGCGGCGGCTGCTCGCCGCCGGGCTGTCCGGGGCCGGGGATGGGGGCGGCTGCCATGGGACGGTTCTCCGTTCGGATTGCCGGGGGGGGATCTGGGCTGATACGAACACTATACCGTACCCCTACGACATTCGAGGATGCTCGGCTGGAGAGTCGGCAGGGTTCGTTCGGGATAATGGGGAGCGGAATGGGACGGAGGGGATGCGTGGTGGCGGTCGGTCAGGCGCTGGTGCTCGGTGGCGGCGGTGTCGCGGGAATCGCGTGGATGACGGGACTGCTCGCGGGGCTCGCCGACGCCGGCCAGGACGTGAGCGGCGCGGACCTGATCATCGGCACGTCCGCGGGCGCGACGGTGGCCGCGCAGGTCGGCAGCGGGGTCGGGCTGGACGAACTGTTCGCGCGGCAGACCGATCCCGCCAGGCAGTCGGCCGAGATCGTGGTGGAGATCGACCTGGCGGAGTTCGCCGAGAATTTCGGCGGCTACCTGGCCGGGGCGACGCCGGTGTCCACGCCCGACGAGGCGCTGCGGGCGGCTGGGGCCTTCGCGCTCGCGGCGCCGACCGTGCCCGAGGCCGAGCGGCGGGCGGTCATCGAGTCGCGGCTGCCGGCCCACGAGTGGCCGTCGCGGCGGATCCGGCTGGTGGCGGTCGACTGCGAGACCGGGGCGACCCGCGTGTTCGACGCGAGCTCGGGCGTGAGCCTGGTCGACGCCGTGGCCGCGAGCTGCGCCGTGCCCGGCATCTGGCCGCCGGTGACGATCGACGGCCGCCGGTACATGGACGGCGGGACCCGGTCGGCCGACAACGCGGACCTCGCCGCGGGCGCAGGGCGGATCGTCGTGGTGTCGCCGTTCGGCTTCGATTCCCCGCTCCCGTCCCCGATGCCGCTGCGGGACGTGGTGCGGCGGCTTCGCGACGGCGGCGCGCAGGTCACGGTCATCCAGCCCGACGAGGCGTCGCGGGCCGCGATCGGCGGCAACCCGCTTGACCCCGCGACGCGGGTGCCCGCGGCCCGCACGGGACGCACCCAGGGGCGGGCGGGCCTGCCGGCCGACTGACCTGGCTTGTTGACCGGCCTATTGGCCCGGCTTGCTGACCTGGCTCACAGCCGGGCGAGCGTCGCCTCGTCGGGCTTGCCGTCGAAGTACTTCGCCACCACCTGCCCGAACGCGGGTTCGTCCGGGCCGGCGGCCAGGAAGAGCGTCATGGACGAGCGGAGCTTGATGGCGTCGACGTCCCCGAAGATCTGCGCCGCGGTCTTGCCGTCGGTGGCGGCCAGCACGCGCGCGCATTCGGCCAGCCGGGGACCGAGCACCGGATGCATGAGGTAGGCGCGCGCCTCCGCCAGCGAGCTGATCGCGTAGCGCTGCGATATCGCGCTGAAGCCAAGGCCCGCGATCTGCGGGAAGACGAACCACATCCAGTGGCTCACCTTCAGGCCTGCGCGCAGTTCGGCGAGCGCGCGCTGGTACGTGCCGCCGCTGTCCTGCGCGGCCACGAACCGCTCAAGCCGGTAAGGATCGTCCATCCCCGCGCTCCGGTTCACTGCTTGCGGAAGAATGCCCTGTGTGAGGATAACCAGACAGATCGCCGTCTTCGACGCGGCCGACCTTGCCGCGGAGAGCACGTTCTGGGCGGGGCTGCTCGGCGGGACGGTCTTGCCGGAGGACGACTGGCACACGGTTTACGTCGACGGCGTGCCGCGGCTGGCCGTTCAGCTCGCGCCAGGCCACGTGCCGCCGCAGTGGCCGGACGGCACCCCGCAGCAGATCCATCTCGACCTGTGGGTCGACGACATCAGGGCCGCGCACGACGAGGCCATGGGGCTGGGCGCCAGGCTGCTGCAGGCGGCCGATGTCGAGTCCGACTCGGGTTTCCAGGTCTACGCCGACCCCGCCGGGCACCCGTTCTGCCTGTGCTGGGAGTAGTTAATAACGCGCTAAGGCTGCCCGGGGCCCAGTCCCAAAGTTCCCGCGAGCACCGTGAAACCACAGACCCGCGGGCCGCGTCCAAGGGACATGCGGAACGGGATTCGGATCAGCTTGGTAATGGTGGCCGTGGCGGTCGCGGGGGCCGGGTGCGCGAGCGCACCCAAGCCGGCGCCCGCGCCTGCCCCGGTCGTGGCCCGCGGGGTGGCGGCGGTCGAGCCCGCCGCGGACCCGCGGCCTTTCGGTGCGGCGGACACCGCGTTCGCCCTTGACGTGCTGCGCGCCTGGTGCGCGGAGTACCCGCAGCAGAACCTGGTGTTCTCGCCGAGCACGCTGGCCAGCGCGCTCGGCATGGCCTACCTGGGCGCGCGCGGGACGACCGCGCAGGAGATGGCCGCGGTGCTGCACCTGCCGACGACCAGCGCGGCGGCGCTCGCCGCCGGGCTGCAGGCGCGGGCCGAGGCGCTTGCCGACCTCGACGGGCCGGGCGTCACGCTATCGGCGAGCAACGAGGTGTGGGCCGACCCGAGCCTGCCGCCGCTGCAGGCGTACCTGGACGCGGTCGCGACCGGCTACAACGCCGGCGTCGCCCAGGCGCCCTTCAGCACCAACCCTGGCGAGGCTGCCGACGAGATCAACAAGGCGATTTCCGCCGCCACGCACGGGCACATCTCCCAGCTCGTGTCGCCGGCCATGCTGCAGGGCATCGGCTGGGTGCTGACTTCCGCCCTGTACATGGACGCCGCCTGGGCCACGCCGTTCGACCCGCACCAGACCGCCTCCGGGTCGTTCACCCTGGCCGGCGGGCAGCAGGTGACCGCGAAGTTCATGAACGGCTCCGGGTACAGCTTCGCCACCGCGGACGGGTGGACCGCGGTCTCGCTGCCCTACGAGGGCGGGAAGCTGTCGATGATCGCCCTGCTGCCGCCGTCGGCAGGCGGCACCTGCGCCCTGCCGGGCCAGGCTGCCCTGCAGACGATGACGGCGGCGCTGACCGGCAGCGCGGGCAACTCCGCCACGGTGGACGTATCGCTGCCGAAGGTCAGCCTCAGCACCCAGGGTTCGATGGGTGACATGAAGGCCGTGCTCGAGCAGCTGGGCATGGGGCAGGCGTTCACCGACGCGGCGGACTTCACCGGGCTGTCGAAGTACGCGAGCTTCCTCGGGTTCGTCCAGCAGGCGGCCACGCTGCAGGTCGGGGAGAAGGGCACCGTGGGCGCCGCGGCGGCCGCGGCCGGCGTCGTGGCGAGCGCCGCCCGGGTCGCCGCCCCGCGGACGATCGTGTTCGACCGGCCCTACCTCATGCTGGTGACCGACACCGCGACCGGGGAGCCGCTGTTCCTCGCGAAGGTGGCCAACCC
>JASHPP010000157.1 GCA_030038035.1 Trebonia sp. | reverse complement strand
GACTCGGGCTTGACCAGCACGCTGGCCGGCCCGGCGGCAGGCAACGGGACCAGCGGGGTGCGGACGATGACGCCGCCGATCCTGCGCGCGGCCGCCCGCACCTCCGCGAGCGTAACCAGTTCGGCCCCCACGTCGCTGGTCAGCTCGGCTCGGCGGCTCGCTCCGCGTCGGCCGTGCTGAACACCAGGTGCGCGCCGGAGGGCGGCGGGCCGAAGATGGATTGCACGGTGTCCTCGTCGAAGCTGCTCTCATCCCTGACGCTGACGAAGTCGCGGATGGCGGTCCCGGTGCACCGGGCGTCCACCAGCGGCGCACCGTGCCGGGCCAGCACATCCCTGGTGTCGACCGTGCGGAAATCGACGCTGTACCTGGCCAGGCCCGAGGTGTTCGGGATCGAGGTGTGCAGCTGCGCGCCGGAAAACAGCAGCACCTCGCCGGGGGCGGGAAGCACGATCACGTCGACGCCCGCGGAGTGGCCAATCGCGCCGGGGCGTGACTGGCTCTCCTTGCTCACCGACTTAGCGGTGTCGAACCGGCGGGCATTGTTCTCGTAGTAGTCAAAGTCACCGGAGGTGTTCGGCACCTCCCGCGAGAAGCTCGCCAGGTCAAAGCTCATCGCGTTGGTCTCCCTGGCAGGGAAGACCGGAAGCCACCAGTTGATCTGCTGGGCTGGCGCGCTGTACCAGACATCGCGGTGCCAGGGAAACGCGAACGCGACACCCGTGGTCAGGTGGCCCTGCGGGAAGGAGGTCCGCGGCTTGGGCACGTCGTAGTGGGTGTACTCGGGGTCGAACCCGGCCTCGGCGATGACGTCCCTGACCAGGTTCCTGGACTGTTCGGCGTGGATCCAGCGAGGCTTCCACGCTCCCAGGATCTTCGCCATCTCGGCTGGTTCGATGTGCTCGTGCACGTGTTCCGGGTCATAGGGTGCGAACAGCTCGGTGAGCTCGGCCCGCATGTAGCCGACGAACTCCGCCAGCTTTCGCAGCCTCGTCAAGACGACTAGGTCCCCCGAGTAAAGCCGCTGCCTCAGTTCCGCCGCCGGCAGTGCCGGGTCAGTCAGGATGGACGGCATCGAATCCCCCTCACAGTGGGCTGGGAATGTCAAGCTCCAGCTGAGCCTAGTGGGCGCGCGACTCGGTGAGTGTGACGTCGGCCACCGCGCGACCCCACATCGCGCAAACCTACTGACGAGTTACCCTGAGCCACCGCCGATTCGCTGGCCTAATTTCCCGAAATCTAGGCAGAAAGTACCCGTTTGTCGCCAAACTAGGGGCATACTCCGACCGAGTTCGAGGAGATGGGACGTGGACGGCAACAATGAGCGGCTGCTCACCCCCGGGGAAGTAGCCGCCCTGTTCCGGGTGGATCCGAAGACCGTCACACGGTGGGCGGCGTCAGGACGGATCACCAGCATCCGCACGCCCGGCGGGCACCGACGGTTCCGCGAATCCGAGGTGCGCGCCCTGCTGCGCGGCGACAGCGAGGCTTCACCCGAGGGTCACCCGGTGGCCTGACGCCGCGGGCTCTTCTCAGGCGCGCCGCCATCGCCCGGCGGCGCGCCTGTTCCGGTCGGCCGACCGCCTAGCCCTAGCCCTAGCCCTAGCCGGGGTCGCCGGCGTCGGTACCCGGCTCTAGGCCCGGCCAGTGCTGGTCGCCAACGAGCCTCGCGAACTCCAGGAACTCCCGCTGCAGCGCGGCGTCGCCCGCGCGCCATTCCAGGCGGCGCTGCTCCGCCTCATCGGGGGTGAGGGCCTGCTCGGCCAGCCGGGCATAGTCGGCGTCCTGCGGTCCGATCTCGACGTATACGTCGCCGATGACGCGGCCATCGTTCCCGATGGCCGTCTGCGGAACCTGCAGGTTCCCGTTCGGTAGCCGAATGACAAACATCCGCGATCACCCTAGATGCCATAACGCCTGTTGAAGTACAGCATCACCGCAAGCGCCATTCGCGTGTTGCCGCTCAGCATGTCGACCAGTGCCGGCCGTTGCGCCGAGGCGATCGCGGCGAACGAGTCGGCGAAAAACTCCTTGCGGCCAAGGCCGCCGCGCTGGCGGTGAAAGTCGCTTGCCAGATACGGCTGGCACCGATCATAGATCATCCTGAATTCGGCCGAATCCGATTGCCACTTTCCCTGCGGGCTGTCGATGTCATCGAGCGCGTGCCCGACCTCGTGGCACATCACGTCGGGCGTCGGGGAGGGGCGCGATCCGACGACAATCTTGCGCTCACCGTACGCGCCCGCGCAGGCGTCCCAGGTTGCCCGGCCGGAGGGCAGCGGAACGCCGCGCAGCGCGGACATGTCGTCCAGCTCGGGGACCCCGCCGGCGCCCACGTAGATGCCGTCGAGCGCCGCCGCCAGCTTCTCCTGGAGCTGTCGTGGCAGCTCCGCCAGCCGTTCGATGGCCTCGATCACCTGGGGCGGCGGTATCGTGCCGTCGTCCCACTGGCGCCAGAGGATCGCCTCGAGGGCGCCGCAGTTCGCGCGGCCGTCTCGGGCCGGCGGGTGCCCCTGCGGGTGCGGGGACGCCAACGGCAGCCCCGAGTTGCGCGCGGCGCGCATCTCGCCCGCGCTGGCCCGCCATGCCGCGCCGAAGGCCGCCTGTCCGGCCATCGCGGTGACGTCAGGCGGCTGTACCTGGGACGGTGCCTGCCACGCCGTCGCGGGTTCCCCCACCACCTGGTACCAGGGCTGGCGCGGCAGCCCGGCGCCTGGCGGCGGGGCATCGGCCGCCCGCGGCGCTTCCTGCTCCACCGCGACCGACTCCACGGGCGCCGCGCCGAACGGCGCCTCCCTGATCCTGGCGCGTCCGGTGCCGCCTCCGGCGCCACCCGTCCGTGGGGTGTAGTTCCTCGGCTCGGGCGGCCTGGACCCGCCGCCAACCCACGGGG
>JASHPP010000841.1 GCA_030038035.1 Trebonia sp. | reverse complement strand
AGCCGCCGTCCGCGCGCCGGGCCCGGCTGCAGGCCGAATGGGGCCTGTCCGACGCGGAGATGACCGCGCTGCACAATGCGGGCGCGCTCGACCTGGTAGCGCAGACCGCCGCGGCGGGCGCCTCGCCGGCCGACGCGCGCAAATGGTGGCTGGGCGAACTGGCCCGCAAGGCCAACGACGCAGGCACCGAGCTAGCGGACCTGGCCATAACACCCGCCCAGGTGGCCCGTATCGCGGACCTTGTCTCGTCAGGGACCCTCAGTGACCGCCTCGCCCGGGACGTGATCGACGCCGTGCTGGCCGGAGAGGGCGACCCCGACGAGGTCGTGCAAACCCGGGGGCTGGCCGTGGTCAGCGACCAGGGCGCGCTGGCCGAGGCCGTCGACCAGGCGATCGCCGCCCATCCTGATGTGGTCGCCAAGGTCCGCGACGGCAAGGCGAGCGCGATCGGCCCGCTGGTCGGCGCGGTCATGAAGGCCACCGCGGGAAAAGCCGACGCCACCCGCGTCCGCGAGCTGCTCCTGGAGCGCCTCAGCTAGACCAGAAGGGCGCGTTCCCGCGATCTGACCGCTACGCGGCGGCCGAATTGCCGGCCGGCGCGGTCTGCAGCGGCGCGGTCGCGGCCGACGGCGCCAGTGCCGACGGGTTCACGAACGTGCTGCCGCCCGGCCCGGCCACCACGGCCTCGTGCAGCGCGCTGCCCGCCAGGTACTGCGACCAGGACAGGAACCACATGGTCCAGCCGTTGTCCCAGGTGCCGGCGAGCGGGCTGCCCTTGATCGTGATCGGGTCGCCGGGCACGGCGAGGTTGTAGTAGATCTCGGCGGCGTATGGCGGCAGGTTCACGCACCCGTGGCTCACGTTCTCATAGCCCTGCTCGCCGACCGACCAGTACGCGTCGTGGTAGTAGTCGCCGCTGAACGTGAACCGCACGGACCACGGGACCTCCAGGCTGTACCCGGGACCGGTCATCAGCACGGGGTTTTCCTTCTCGATCGTCAGGTAGCTGCCGTCCGGCGTGTCAAGGCCCGGCCGCCCCGTGCTGATCGGCCAGTTGTAGGCGAGCTTGCCGTCGACGTAGATCTGGGTGTAGTGCGTCTGGGTGCTGCCGATCGCGATCACCGACTGCCCGATGTCGAACGTCTGGGTCAGCGTGTGGTACCCGTAGACGCCCGGCGCGCCCTCGACCCCGTTGAGGTGCCCGGTGAAGCTGACCGTCGTCCTGGCCGGCCAGTAGTCGCGCGGCCGGAAGTAGGCGCACGTCGGGGCCATGCCGCAGTTGTCGTCCCAGTACCACGAGCCGATCACCGGCTTGGACGTCGCGACCTGCAGCGCCCGCTCGACCGCGGCCTTGTCGGTGATCGAATGGCTGAAGTACAAGATGATCGGCATGCCGACGCCGTACGTCTGCTGGTAGCCCTCGAAGATCTCGGTGCTGAACGTCGCCGCCGGCGTCAGCGTGCGGAACGCGCTCGTGCTCGTCGTGATGGTCCCGTCGCGCGCCCGCGCGGTCGCGATCACCGTGTAGGACTGGGAGACGTCAAGCGCCCAGGTGCTGTGCCAGGAGGCGCGGCCAGCGGCGTAGCTGCCGGTCACCGGGTCGCCGGGCGTGCGCACGACGACGCCGGTCAGCGTGCCTCCGGCCGCGGTGACCGTGATCCCCGTCGACGGGTCGGCGCTGATAGCGCCGCTCGCTGGCGTGATCGTCACCACGGGCCCGGCCTTGGCCGCCGCCGCTTTGGCCGAGGCCCCCGCCGCGGCTGCCCCGGCCGATGGCGATCCGTTGGCCGCCGCGGACTTGACCGTGCTCGCCCCGCTCCCCGTGCACGCAGCCGCCGCCAGCGTCAGCGCGCCGACCGCGCAAACAAGCGCCAGCCGCTTCCCGATGCCGTTCATATCGCAACTCTTCCCAACACCGACACGGACATTCCACCGTTCGCGGGTATTCGGCCCGGGCGGCGAAGACTGTACCTAGGTCCATTGAATAGCCGTTCGCGGTGCCGCAGTCTCGGTTCCGTGGCGCACCGGGACTCGCCTGCCGCACGGCTGGGCGGGGACCGGCCGGCCGCCTTCGGTGAAGGGAACAGACGGTCATGAACATCGACATGCGGGCCGCCGGCGGCCCGTCGGCGCGTGGCCGACGCGGGCGTCCGGGACGCCGGGGGCGCCGGGGGCGCCGGGGCAGTGTCAGCCGGGCTGCCGCGTGGGCGGCGGCGTGCGTGCTGGCGGGCGGCGGGCTGGCCGCCGGGGCGGTGGCGACGGCCGGGCCGGCCGCGGCGGATGCGGGAGGCCCGTCGTGCTCGAACGGGACGTGCACGGTGATGTTCACCACGCCGGAGACGGACCAGTCGTTCTTCACCGTGCCCGTCGGGGTGTCGTCGCTGTCCGTGCAGCTCTACGGCGCGGTGGGCGGGTCCGCCGTCGCTGCAGGAACCCTGGTGCCGGGTGGTGACGGCGCGCTGGTGACCGCGACGCTCGACGTCACCGCCGGGACTGCCCTAGAGGTCGATGTCGGCGGCGTCGGCGGCGGTTTCACCTCCGGAGAGCTAAGCGCCGGCGGGATAAACGGCGGCGGACAGGGAAACGCCGATGAGGGCAGCGGGGGTGGCGGCGGCGCCACGGACGTGGCCTTGTCCGGCACCATGCTGCTGGTCGCGGGCGGCGGCGGCGGTGCTGGCATATCGGGTGGGGTAGCCGACCCCTGCGAGAGTGCCAGCGTCTCGGTCAACCCCGGCGGCGCGGGCGGCAACGCTGACACGGCCGGCGGGGACGGCGGCGGGTATTCCGCTGCGGACCTGACGGTGACCGGCGGCGCCGGCGGAGCGGCGGGCACCACGTCGGGACCCGGTGATGGCGGGGCGGAGGGAACGATCACCGGGAGCGTCCCCGCGTCGTGCACGGGCGTGATTAGTACCCCGGGTACCATGGGCGACTCCGGCTCGGGCTCGACCGGCGGTGGCACAATCCTCGAGCTGAAGCAGCAGGGCGGCGGCGGTGGCGGCGGCTACTTCGGCGGCGGTGCCGGCGGCTCCGGCGTCGCTATACACGACTCGACAGGGAATGTCGATACCGGCGGTGGCGGCGGGGGCGGCGGGTCGTCCTACACCGGCGGTGCCGAGGCCGGCAGCATGCCCGGCATCGTTGACACGGGGAACTCCGGCCAGGTCAACGGCGGTAACGGCGAGGCGATCCTGACGTACGCCGACCCGGTGAGCACGGGGGCGCCGTCGTACACCGCGACTGCGGGCGTGCCGCTGAGCGTGGCCGCGGCCGGCGGGCTGCTGTCGGCGGCGGCGGGCACGTCCGCGCCGGCCGGGGACACGCTGACGGCGTCCGGGCCGGCGAGCGGTGAGACCGTGGCTGGCGGCACGGTGACGGTCAACGCCGACGGGTC
>JASHPP010000156.1 GCA_030038035.1 Trebonia sp. | reverse complement strand
CTTCAGCCGCCCGGACAGCGCGTCCCACAGCCCCACGGCGCGCAGCCGCTGCTCGGCGATGTCCCGCAGCTGCGCGCGCGGCACCCGCTCGTAGGCCCGCACGCCCGCGACCACGTTGTCGGCGATCGACATCGGGAACGGGTTCGGCCGCTGGAAGAGCATCCCGACCTTGCGGCGCAGCGCCATCGGGTGCAGCGTCGGCGACCAGATGCTCAGCCCGCCGAGCGTGACGTCGCCCGTGCGCCGGTAGCCGGTGATCTTGTCGTTCATCCGGTTCAGCGTGCGCAGCAGGGTCGACTTGCCTGAACCGGTCGGCCCGAGCAGCGCCGTGATCTTGCCCGGCTGGAAGTCGAGCGTCACGTCGCGCAGCACCGTGTTCGCACCGTAGCCAAGCGTCAGGTCCACGGCCGACATGCCGACCGCCGCCGCGGCGGGGGCAGGCCCCGCGGCGGCCCGTTCGGTCGGGTCGGAATCGATCGGCATCGGCTGCCTCGCCCTCCACGCGCCCTAGCGCCACGGGACTTTCCGGTGGCGTTCGTTGTCTTTTGTCTTGGTCTAAGACGTCAAGGTGAACGGTTGGCAAGCTGGGCGCGAACGCAAGCTTGCGGATTGCTGGTAATTCCCTCGCAGTTTGTCTCTGTAGCAGAACTTTAATTATTTCTATCACAGATAGGAAAGTAGTTCTATGACAGATACAGCTTGAGTCCCTGTCCTCGGCGCGGGGAGCCGACGGGAATTCACCCGCGCGCCATCCAGACGCAACCCTTCGTTCAGATAAAAAAGATGATTTCCCCGAACGGTCCCGGCCGTCTCCCCAGCCCAAGCCGGTTCCCCGGCGGGGACTACCCGGTCTTGACGGCCTGCAGCGTGTAGCTGTGCGGGAGCCTGGACGGGTCGTCGGCGAGGCGCCATTCCCCGTCCCCGATCCGCGCCATCTTCCCGGGGAGCGCGTCCCAGGGGACGCTGTCGTGCTCGGCCAGGGCGGTGACCGCCAGTCCTGCCTCGAGCAGCGCCGTGACGATCTCGGCCAGGCCGTGGTTCCACACGTGCGTGACGTTGTGCGTGAAGGCCGCGTCGGTGTCGACGTAGGTGCCGTCCTGGTCGAACACCATCGGCTCGGCGCGCTCGAAGTACGGGTACCTGACCACGAGCAGGCCGTCGGCGCGTTCGTCGTCAAGCGCCCAGAGCATGGGGTGGCCTTCGCGGATGAAGAGCCGGCCGCCCGGGCGCAACAGCGCGCCGACGACTCCGGCCCAGCGGCGGATGTCAGGCAGCCAGCACAGCGCGCCGACGCCGGTGTACACGAGGTCGAAGCCGCCCCTGCCCAGGACGTCGGGCGCCGCGTAGACCTCGGCTTCGGCGAACGTCGCGTCGGCCCCGGTCGCGGCGGCGAGTTCGCGGGCCGCCGCGACGGCGGGCGCGGAGAAGTCCAGGCCGGTCATCGACGCGCCGAGCCGGGCCAGCGACACCGTGTCGGTGCCGATGTGACACTGCAGGTGAACCCCGCGCAGCCCGGCGATGTCGCCAAGGCGCGGCAGGTCGAACCGGACCACGTGGCTGAGGAAGCCCGGGTCGGCGGTGAACCTGCTGACGGCGTACCCGGCCGACGCCACGTGCGCGGGCACCCGCTCGTCCCAGTTCGCCCGGTTGATTTCCCGGTAGTCGGCCACCGCTTCGTCACCTCCCCTCATGCCATGCCGGGAAGCGCGGTCAGCCAGCCATCGAGGACCGCGAACGCGCGATCGCGCGCCGCCGCGCCGGACAGCAGCACGTCATGGCAGGCGTCGTCGATGGGCACGGCCGTGACGTCGTCCCCGAGCCTGGCCGACAGCCTGACCATGGAGCCGACATCGAGCACGCTGTCGCTGCGCCGCATTTCCTCCAGGCTGGCCTTCCCGCCCGAGCTCCGTGCCGCGCACAAGACCAGGATCGGCACCTGGATGCCCAGTCCGGCCCGCACCCGGCGCTGCCCGTCGTGCACGGCCGCCAGCCAGCCCAGCCGCAGCCGTGTCCCCGCGGTCGACTTCCAGTCCTTGTTGAACTCCCACTCTCCGCCGTAGTCGACGTGCAGGCTCTGGCCGTAGCGGCCGGACATGCCGCGCGGGAAGGCGGCCGCGGGCCTGCGCGCCGTGATCAGCCGCAGCGTCGGGTTCAGCACCGCCTGGACGCCGGGCGGCACGCCCGTGCTCAGGAACGGGCTGTTCAGGAACAGGCCGGTTACCCGGCCCCCGGCACCGGAGCCGGCCCCGGCCGCCATCCACAGCGCGGCGATAAGACCGCCCGTCGAGTGGCCGCTCAGCAGCAGGCGGCCGTTCCCGTCGGCGGTGCCTATGATGTCGGCCGCGGCGTCTATCTCGGGAAAATAATCGCCGATGGCATGGCACAGATTCCGGGTCTGGCCGGACTGGCAGGCACGTCCGCACTTACGGATGTCGAGCGCGTAGAAACTGACGCCGCGGGCGGTGAAGAACTCCGCGACGTGCTTGTGGAAGAAATAGTCGTTGTAGCCCGCCAGGTAGAGAACCGCGCGCCCGCCGCCGCGATCCTGCCCGGTGCCTGCCGCGTCCGCTCGGGACCGGATGAGCGTGGCGACGACGGGACCTTCGAAGTCATCGCCGAGCGGCAGGTCCAGGGCTTCGTAGGGGGTGCCAAGCACGTCGGTGCGCGCCGCGGACCAGATGTTCACGCGCGCCCCATAAGTCGGCCTGCTCCAACGCGGTCTGCATCGGCCGGAACTTCACCTGGGTCTCGGCTAGCTCGGCGGCCGGGTCGGAGCCCGCCACGATGCCGCACCCGGCGAACAGCCGGGCCCGGTTTCCGGCAAGCTGCGCGCAGCGCAGCGCGATGCCCCACTCGCCGTTCCCGTTCGTGTCCATCCAGCCGACCGGGCCGGCGTACCGTTCCCTGTCCATGCTCTCGAGTTCCCTGATCAGCTCGACCGCGGCGTCCGTCGGGGTGCCGCCGACCGCGGCGGTGGGGTGCAGCGTGCCCGCCAGGGCGAGCGCGGACCGGTCGACGGCGAGCGTGCCACGCACCCGGGTGGCGAGGTGCTGCACGTTGGCGAACCTGACCAGCTCGGGCACCGGGGACAGTTCCAGGGTCAGGCACAGCGGGGCGAGCGCCTCCCGCAGGGACGCGGCGGCGTATCGGTGCTCCTCGTTCTCCTTGGCGGAGCCGACCAGCTCCGCCGCGAGCCTGGCGTCCGCGGCGGCGCTCGCGCCGCGCGGCATCGTGCCCGCGAGGACCAGCGAGCCCACCTCGCGGCCGTCCCTGCGGATCAGCAGCTCGGGCGTCGCGCCGACCAGCCCGGCGCAGGCGAACGTGTAGCAGTCCGGGTACCTGGCGGCCAGCCGGCGCAGCAGCACCCGCGCGTCGATCGGCGCGGCGGCGGACGCGTGCAGGTCCCGGGCGAGCACCACCTTGCGCAGGTCGCCCCGGGTGATCCGGCCCACAGCCGTGGCGACCGCCTGCTCCCACTCCAGCGCCGACAGCGACCCGTCGTGCCATCTGATTTGCTCCGGCACGGTCAGCGCCCGCTGCCGGGCCGCGTGCCACGCGGGCTCGGCCGCGGGGGTGATCGTGGTCAGCCAGGCGGTGCCGCTGCCATCACGCCCGAGCACCGCGCGCGGGACGATGAGCACCGAGCCTTCTGAGCAGTCGTCGAACGTGAAGCTGCCGAAGGCGACAAGCCCGGATCCCCTGCGGCCGGCCTCGTCCCGGACGTCCGCGCCCTCGAACACCTCGCGCAGCCACTTCTCGCCGACGGTGAACCTGTCTTCGCCTGCGGGCAGCGTCACCCGGGCCGCCTCGCCCCATCCCGCCAGCCCGGTCCCGTGGCGAATCCACGCGAGGGCGGCTGGCTCGGGGAGCCTGCTGAGCAGATCGCCCGGATCGGGGACCACCGTGCAGCGCACCACGAGGTGCTCGCCTCCGTAGTCCCCGCCCGGCTGTCCGTCGGTGTCGCGATAGTTCCCGTACGGCTCCGCCATGAGAGGCAATTGTAATGGTCAGGTAAGGAATGGCGGCCGAGTGGCCGTGCCGCCGCTCCTTTGCGTCGCTCGATTCCTCCCGCTCACCCCCCGCTGCCTGCGCAGTCAGTCTTTGGGCGCGAGCATCCGGGCCATCGCGGGAAGCACGCCGGGCGCGACCCGGCAGTACACCCAGGTGCCCCTGCGCTCGGAGATAATCAGGCCTGCCTCCCTGAGCTTCTTCAGGTGATGGCTGACCGTTGGCTGTGACACTCCCACGTTCTGTATGTCGCACACGGAGGCTTCTCCGCTGTGATGCGCGGCGACCCGGGAGAAGAGCCGCAGCCGAACCGGGTCGGCGAGCGCCTTGAACATCCCGGCCATGCGTTCGGCGTCTGCGGCCGAAAGCTCCGCCGCGCCGAGCGGCGGGCAAGGAAACTCAGCGACCGGTTCGGCGATGAGTTCCATCGGATTCGTCATGGGTAAATACTTACGCGCACCGGGGTCGCCTGCTACCGATCCGGCGATAACGTGACATCACGTATATCTAAGGCTCCCTGATGACCCGGATACCCTATTCACCGCGCATTCTTTCGGCGGTGGCCTCCGCCGGCGTGGGATCCGCAATCGCGGTCCGCTTCCCGGCGCGGAATCCGCCAGCCTGGCGAGTTTCCGCTGCTAGCCTTCGTTTTCGTGCGCCTTAGCCCGCCTTAGCCGACCCCGGGCCCCGACTCGCTCCACTGTCATGTCGGGCGGCGCGACGCGATAAGTAGCAAGTTCTCCTATACGGCCCAAAAGGGCTACCCGGCAGTAACGCCCGAAAGGCCGCCCG
>JASHPP010000155.1 GCA_030038035.1 Trebonia sp. | reverse complement strand
AGGGACATCTGGTTGAGCGGGAGCAGCCCGTGCTCCTGGGCGGCGACCGCGCAGCCCGCCTTCGTGTGCGTGTGCAGCACGCACAGCGCGTCCTCGCGGCTCTCGTGGATCGCGCTGTGGATCACGAACCCCGCTTGGTTGACCCGCCACGGCCCGTCGGTGACCAGCCGCCCGTCCAGGCCGACGATCACCAGGCTGGACGCGGTGATCTCCTCATACAGCAGGCCGAACGGGTTGAGCAGGAACCGGTGCCCGGGACCCGGCAGCCGGGCCGAGATGTGGTTGAAGATCAGGTCGGTCATCTTGAAGTGCGCGACAAGCCGGTACACGGCGGCGAGTTCGCGCCGCAGCCGCGCCTCCTCCCGCGCGTAGTGCACAGCCTCGGATGTGTCGACGTCGATCACGGTCATGCGGTGTTCCTGCCTGCTCGCCGGTGCGCCCTGCTCGCCCTGTTCGCCTGCCCGTCTGCTGCGACAGTGCCTCGATGTCGAGCCTTTCACGTGGCCGCAGCCACGTCCAGCTCACAGGGAGCGATCCGCGATGGCTGACGGCGGGATCACGCGCCACCCACATCGCGATCCCACTGGTCACTGGGGCCACTGGCGTTCTACTTCGCACACTCCATGACCATTTTGGCGCCCGGAATGCCCGATTCGTCCATGCACAGAGTGTGCAAAGATGACATGCCCCGTCGCACCGAGGGGAGGCTGTTACTCAGGTGACCCGGTAGGCGGTGTAGCTGACGGTGTCCGCCCCGCGGATCGCGGCGGCGACGAAGATCGACTGCTCGAGGACGGCCAGGCGCGGGGCGGATGTCTCCAGGTGCACCGCGACGCGGAAGTAGTACCTCGACGGGTCGACGGTCTCGCCGCGCAGGAGCGCCTCGAGGATCTCCCGTGGGCCGCTGCGGACACCGGACGTGCGGAAGTGGACATACTCCCCCGCGGGCGTCCGCGCCGAGTAGCGCGTGTCGATCTCGATGCCGCCGTCGGCGCGGACAATCTGCCAGTCCGCGCCTCCGGGCAGGATTTCGGCGTCGAACAGGCCGCTGACCTGCCCGCCGACGATCGGCACGACGCGGCGGTGGCCGGCCCGCGTGATCCCGTGATCCTCAAGCGGCCCGAGCCGGGCCGCCACGTCGAAGGCGCGCTCAAGCCCGGGCACGGGCGCCGCGGCGGTCACCGCCGGACCCCGATCGAGATCATCGGGCCGTCGGCGGGCCGCAGCCACAGCAGGACCTCGATCAGCTCCGCGCGCGGCAGGGAGACGCAGCCGGCGGTCGCGGTGCCCGTGCCCACGTGCAGGAAGATCGCGCTGCCAAGGCCGGGAACCCGCGCGGTGTTGTAGGCGATCACCGCGGCGTAGTCGTAGGCGGGCACCTGGTGCATCGGTTCGGGATTCGCGCCCGGATTGGCCTTGCGGGCGTCTACCCATTCGTTGTAGCGCGGGCTGGCCGGGTCGTCGTCCCAGTAGTCGTAGGTGTAGGCATGCCGGAAGGCGAACGCGAAGCCCAGATCGCGCTGCACGCCGAAGAAGAAGCTGAAGCCGTAGGTGCCGGACGGGGTGGTGCCGTCTCCCTCGCGTTTCTTACCGGGGCCCGCCACGCCGTTGTAGCCCACGCGGGCGGTCCACGGCCCGAACACCTCCACCCGCTTCGTGCCGGTCAGGTCGTAGGCCCGGAAGGTCGCGTAGGTATCCCCGTAGGACGCGGCCGTCACCGTGATCAGCTGCCGTACCCGGCCGCCGCCGGCGGGCGCGGGGCCGCCGGCGGCGCCGCTGGCAGCCCGGGCGCCCCCGGCGGGTCCAAGGACGGCGAGGACGGCAAGCAGCGTCAGCGCCAGGCCGCGGGCGGCCTGAACCAATCGCGTCGTCATACCGGTCATTCTGCGCCCAGGCCGGCTCGACGTGGCCGCGCACTGACAGGATGGTGCACGGCAGCGGAGTCGGCACGGATCGTTCGGGGGAATCCTTATTGTCCTTGCCGCGGCGGACGGGCCCTAAAATCGGGCAGCGGAGGTGACAGGTGGCTGGCACAGGCCGGGGACTGGCGCGGCGGCTCGCCGCGGCCGCCGTCACGGCCGGATGCGTGCTGCCGCTGGCGGGCTGCGGGCTGTTCGGCGCGGGCATGAGGACCGCCGCGCCCGTCGTGATGACGGTGAACAGCGGCGCGTTCGTGCACTACACGATGCCGCAGCGGTTCACGTGCGCCGGCGGCACGGTGCTCACCCCGCCGCTCGGGTGGGCCGGGGCGCCCTCCGACACGAAGAGCATCGCTCTCGTGGTCGACGACTCCGACGCGCCGATCACCCCGTACGTGTACTGGATCGTCTTCGACATCAAGCCGGCGACTTCCGACATCCTGGAGGGGCAGCTGCCCCCGGGAGCCCGGCAGGCGCAGAACAGCGCGGGCCGGGCCGGGTACGACCCGCCCTGTCCCGGGCCACAGGGGCACTGGTACCGGTTCACCGTGTACGCGCTCGACACGGTGCTGAACCTGCCTGAGGACGCCTCGCTTGAGTCGACGTGGATGGCGATCGCGGCGGCGACTATCGGGCGGGGCCGGATGACGGCCTTCGCGACGTCCTGACCGTGCCCGGACCGGATATCCGGACCGGTCCCGACCGCGCAGCGTGACCGAAGTGCCGGAATTATCCGTTTCGCCCCGTCGAATTACCAACTTTGTGATTCGGCAGACACGGGTGCTTAAAGTCGGTAACAATCGGTGAAACCGGTGCCGGTTTAGGGTGCTCGCGATTATGGGGGCAGGCTCGCGTCGATGGCCGCGCGGACCTGGCAAGCGCCACCGCAAGGCCGTGCTCTGCCGGGTGGTGTGGAATGTCGTTTCTGAGCCGTGGGTCCTCGCGGTCTGACCAGCGAGGCAGCAGGGCTGGCGCACGCCGCCGTACGGGCTCCGAGTATGACGACTATGACTACGCGCCGGACAACTACCAGCAGGACGACGACAACTGGTCTCCCGACGAGTACTTCTCCCCCGCGGGCATCAACGGCAACAGGGCCGTTGGCAGCTACGGCGACCGTCCCAGCGGCCAGGGACGCAGGGACGGGGACCGGGGATACGACCACCACGGCCGCGGCGACTACGGCTCCGGCGACTACGGCCCAGGGGACTACGGCCCGGGCCCGCAGCGGGGGCGCGGCCCGGCGGGCAGGTACGGGCGGGACTCCCACGCTGCCGAGGACCGCTACGGCCCGGGCGACTACGGCCCGGGCGACTACGGCCCGGGCGGCGGTGAGTACGGGACCGGCGCCTACGAGATGCCCGAGGGGTTCGATGACGACCGCGGCGGGCGCAAGCGCCGTGACCGCGGCGAGCGCGGTGAGCGCGGCGAGCGGTGGCGGCGCCTGGGACGGCGGGACAAGGAAGGCGACATCTGGCCCGATGACGGGGTCTCCGATGAGGACTACTGGGCCTCGGTGGCGGCCGACCGGCCGCTGAACTCGGCGAACCCGGCGCTGGACGGCGACCGGATGAACGTCGTGAACAACCGTCCGCTGGCCCGGCCGAACGGCGCGGCCGCGGCCGGCCAGGTCCGGCTGCCCGGTGAGGCGCGCACCGGGGCGGGGCGCCTCGGGCCCGCGCCGGGAATGGCGGGCTACCTTTCCGGAAGCCAGTCAGGTTCGACCTCCGGCCCGATGGCGCGTTCGGCTACCGGGCCTGCCGCGAGCCGTTCGGGCACCGGTCCCACGGCGACGCCCGCCGCGACCGGTGCGACGCCCGCCGCGCGGCCAGGCATCGACGGCCGCACCGGACCGAACGCGGGCCGGCCGGGCAGTGGCACCGGACCGAACGCGGCGCGGCCTGGCACCGGGCCGACCGCCGCGCGGCCATCCGCCGGACTCGCGCAGCCCGGCCTGACACAACCCGGCCTGACACAGCCGAGCCTGCCGCAGCTGGCCCCCGCGCAGCCCAGCTTTCAACCGCACGCCGCGGCCCGCGGCTCCGGCCGACAGCCCGAGGTGCCCGACTGGGCGGAACGGACCGAACGGATAGACCGGGTAGCCCCGGCCGGCTACCCCGACCCGCGGCTGACCGGCAGGGGCCAGGCCGCGGGCGCGGGCAACGGCCGCCGCAGCACCGACGATGACCCGCTGACCAGCAAGAAGTACTCGCGCGAGGAGCTGGTCAACACCGACGGCCGCTCCTATCGCTTCGCGTCGCAGCGCGCCCAGGTTTCCGCCGGACGGTACGCGGCGGCGCTGACCGAGAACACTCAGACGTTCAGCATGAACGGCCAGTACACGTCCGATCCGCAGGCGCCGGCCGTGCGCTATCCGGCGCGCGGCGGTCAGCAGCCCGGCCAGCAGGCCGCCCTGCCCGGTCACGGGTCCGCCGCGAGCGCCGCGCCACGCAATCCCTATGACCGCGGAACCGGCTCCTACCCCTACCCCAGCCAGCCGTACCCATCCCGGACCGCCGCTGCGCGCGACCAGGACGAGAACCGCTACCCCCAGCCCGCCAGGCCGGGCGGCTACGACGTCGGCTACAACGCGAGCAGGAACGGCGGCGGCGGCCACAACGGCCACGGACGGTACACCGGCAACGGCGGGTACCCCGGGGGTCACGGCGACGGCCGTGGCGGCAGCGGGCGCTACTAAGTGAGGCGCACCCACACCGTGGCCGGTTAGGGCCCGACCGGTTAGGGCCCGGCCGGTTTGGCCGCCCGGTCCTGACCATTCCAGGCACATGCCATCCTTGTGTCGTGCCCGAAGGTGACGTCGTCTGGTACACCGCCCGGCGCCTGCACGAGGCGCTCGCCGGGCGGGTGCTGACGCGCAGCGACTTCCGGGTCCCCCGTTTCGCCACCGTCAACCTGGCCGGGCAGACCGTCACGCAGGCCCTCGCCAGGGGCAAGCACCTGCTGATCCGCACCTCCGGCGGGCTCACGGTGCACACGCACCTGAAGATGGACGGCTCATGGCAGATCCGCCCGGCTGCCGACAGCCTGGCGGACAGCCACCGGATCAGGCTCCTGCTCGCCAACGCCGAATGGCAGGCGGCCGGCTATCTCCTTGGCACCACCGAGGTTCTGCCCACAGGCAGCGAACACGACGTGACCGGCCATCTCGGCCCGGACCTGCTCGGCCCCGACTGGGACCCGGCGGAGGCCGTCCGACGGCTGACGACCGACAAGGACCGCGCGATCGGCGAGGCGCTGCTCGACCAGCGCAACCTGGCGGGAATCGGCACCTGGTATGCCGCGGAGCTGCTGTTCCTGCGCGGCGTCGACCCTGGCCGGCCTGTCGGCGAGGTCGGGGACCTTGCCGCGCTCGTGCAACTCGGGCACCGGCTGCTCGACGCCAACAAGACGCGGCCCGGGCACGCGTCGACCGGGGACACCAGGCCCGGCAGGGAAAGCTGGGTGTACGGGCGCGCGGGCCGGCCATGCCGGCGCTGCGGGACCGTCATCAAGCGGGACGAGCAGGGTCCCGCGGGTCAGGAACGGCTCAGGTTCTGGTGCCCGACCTGCCAGCGATAGCGTGGGTGCGCGCCGCTAGGCGTTCGGCGCCGAGCTGCCCCAGCGGATGGCGTTCACGACCAGGTGACCGGCCGGGCGCGCGAGGACCGCGTCGGCGAACGGCAAGGCCGGGATCCTGAGCTCGCTCCTGGCCCACCGGGGAAGCAACGCGACCGCCGCCTCGGCCAGGCCCCGGTACAGCGGGCGGACCACGAGCGGCAGCGGCGGTTCCCGCAGCAGGAATCGGGCGGCCGCCCACGCCTGCGGCGTGCCGGCGAGTTCGGGACGGTAGCGGCCGATGGTGGCGGTTACCCCGGCCTCGGTCCTTGGCGGGTCCGGCACGCCGAGCTCGGCGGCGATCAGGGCCATATCCGCCACGTAACCGTCACGGGCCGCCTGGTCGAGGGACTGGCCGCCGTACACCTCGTAGGCGCGCAGGAATGCGTAGATCTCAGCGACGTGCACCCACGTCAGCAGGTGCGGATCGGAGGCCGCGTACGGCCGTCCGTCCGGCGCGGTCCCCGTGACGTGCTCGTGGATGGCGCGGACCTTCGCTATCGCCGCCAGCGCGTCAGCCCGGCGGCCGAACGTCGTCACCGCGACGAAGCGGCTCGTCCGCTGCAGCCGTCCCAGGGATCGTCCCTGTAGCCCGAGTGGTCGGCGACCGCCGCCATGGCCAGCGGGTGCAGGGACTGCATCAGCAGCGCCGCGATGCTCCCGGCGAACATCGCGCAGTCATCGTGCACCAGCCGGATCGGACGGTCCGCGGCGAACCACCGCTCGGCCTCCGTGATCCGGGGCCGCTCGCTCGGCACCGGCTGCCGGGGCCCCACGACCCGCTCGAAGACGGCGTCGCCGATCCGGCGGCGAAAGGCATCGGTAACCGGCATACCTGGGAAACGCCCCGGCGGACCTGCTGCGTCCCGACGCCCGGCCCGCCGAGGATAGCCATGTCCCCTTCCGCGAGCTAAATTAAACCGGCGGCAGCCCAGATTTCCTTCTGCGATGTAAAAGATAGGGTGGTGGCGCGCCTGCGGCTGGTGCCAGATCATTGGACGAGCCGCGGGTCTGCTGCCGGTTAGTGCCGTGCGCCGGCGGCTGCCCGTAACCACCCGGGAAAGGGGTCCAGATGAGCATCACCACGCGAGCCGCGGTCTGCCGCGTGCCCGGCCACCCGTGGGAGATCACCGAGCTTGAGCTTGACGAGCCGAAGGCGAACGAGATCCGGATCAAGTTCTTCGCGGCCGGACTGTGCCACTCCGACGACCACATCCAGAAGGGCGACGCGCCGATGCGGATGCCCGTGGTCGGCGGGCACGAGGGCGCGGGCATCGTGGACGCGGTGGGTCCTTCCGTCACCCGGGTCACGGTCGGCGACCACGTGACCTGCTCGTTCATCCCCGCCTGCGGCAAGTGCCGGTATTGCGCGACCGGCCGCCAGCAGCTGTGCGACGCGGGCAAGAACGCCGGCACCGGCCTGTTCCCTGACGGCACGTTCCGGTTCCACCAGGGCGGCGAGGACTTCGGCGGCCTGTGCGTGCTCGGCACGTTTTCCCAGTACGCGGTCGTGCACGAGTATTCCGTCATCAAGATCCCCGAGGAGATCGGCTTCGACGTCGCCGCCCTGGTGGCCTGCGGCGTGCCGACCGGCTGGGGCTCGGCGGTCCGCGCCGGCGACGTGCGCGCCGGGCAGACCGTGGTGATCTACGGCGCCGGCGGCGTCGGCAGCAACGCCGTGCAGGGCGCCGCCCTGGCGGGGGCCAAGAACGTGATCGTGGTCGATCCGGTGGAGTTCAAGCGGAAGATGGCCGTGTCCGAGTTCGGCGCCACCCACGCGTTCGCCTCCGCCGAGGAGGCGCACGACTTCGTCGTCCAGACCACCTGGGGCGAGCTCGCCGACCGGGCGATCATCACCGTCGGCATCCTGCACGACGAGGTGATAGCGAACGCGATCAAGGTGGTGGGCAAGACCGGCCAGGTCACGATCACCGCGGTCGGGAAGGGCTGGGTCAACGAGAACCCCGGCATGCTGATCGGCTACCAGCGCAGGCTTCAGGGCTCGATCTACGGCGGCTGCAACCCGCTGAGCGATGTGCCGCTCCTCATCGGCCTCTACCAGGCGGGCAAGCTCAAGCTCGACGAGCTGATCACCCGCCGGTACAAGCTCGACGAGATCAACGAGGGCTACCAGGACATGCTCGACGGCAAGAACATCAGGGGCGTCATCCTGTATGACGCTTCCTGATCGATCCGGGCCGGCCCTGGCCGGCCCGCACGGCGGCGGCACGCCGGTCATCGGCCTCCGCCGGGAACGTGAGGTTCTCACCGTCGCGCTGCAGGCGGCCAGGCACGTGGTACTGGAGGGGCCGCCGGGTACCGGTAAGTCCACGCTGCTGCGGTCGATCGCCGGCGACCTCGGCCGGGCCGTGGTCTTCGTGGAGGGCAACGCCGAGCTCACGCCGGCCCGGCTGATCGGCCAGTACGACCCGGCCCAGGTGCTCAGCGAGGGTTACCTGCCGTCCAGCTTCACCGACGGACCGCTGCTGCAGGCGATGCGCAGCGGCGCGCTGCTGTACCTGGAGGAGTTCAACCGGGTCCCGGAGGAGACCCTCAACGTGCTCATCACCGTGCTGACCGAGGGTGAGATCGCGGTGCCGAGGCTCGGCCTAGTCCGGGCGAACCCGGAGTTCCGCCTGATCGCAGCCATGAACCCGTTCGACGCGATCGGCACGGCGCGGGTTAGCCAGGCCATCGCCGATCGCATCTGCCGGATCGTGCTCGGCTACCAGGACGACGCCGCCGAGCAGGCGATCGTCCGCGCCGTCACCGGGCGGGACGGGCCGATGGTGCCGTTCGCGGTGGCATTCGCGCGCGCCACCCGGTCGCACCCGGACGTGCGGATGGGCTCGTCGGTGCGCGGCGCCATTGACCTCGTGCTGCTCATCGACGGGCTGACCCGGCTGCGGGCCGAGCCCGCCGCCGCCCGCGACACCGCGCGAGACGCTGCGTATGCGGCCCTGTCCGGCCGGATCCGGATCGCCGACGGGAGCGACCGCAGCCCGGAGTCGGTGCTGGACGAACTACTGGACGAGCTGTGGCCGGCCGGCACGCCGGCCCCGCGGCAGCCGGACGCCGAGCCGAGCCACGCGGACGGCCAGGGAAAAGCCGACGGCCCGCCTCCTGACGCGGGCCA
>JASHPP010000840.1 GCA_030038035.1 Trebonia sp. | reverse complement strand
CGCCGGCCACGGCGTCACGCTCTGCGCGGTCTCGCGGGCCCCGCTGGAGAAGATCCGGGCGTACCAGCGGCGGATGGGATGGACCTTCCCGTGGGCGTCTGCCTACGGCAGCGACTTCAACTTCGACTTCGGGGTGGCGCACACGAAGGAGGAGTGGGCAGCGGGAGCCGTCAGGTACAACTTCGGCGAGCAGGACCTGCGCCCGGCGGCCGGCGAACAAGCCGCCAGCGACGCCTTCACCGAGTCGATCGTCGGCACCAACTGGGAGACGTACCGGCGTGAGGGGCCAGGCATGAGCGCGTTCGCGCTGCAGGACGGCGCCGTCTACCACGCCTACTCCACGTACGCGCGCGGGCTGGACATCCTGTGGGGCATGTACCAGTGGCTCGACCGCGCGCCACTTGGCCGCAACGAATCCGGCATGTGGTGGCGCCGCCACGACGAGTACGACAACGACTAAGCCGGGCTGGCCGCGTCCGGTCTCAGCGCGGACTACCGCCACCAGGGACGGCGACGGACCTCCGCCATCCGCCTCGCCGGCTCGCTGACCGTCTGCGCGCTCTGGCTCAGGTGACGCAGATGCTCCTGCACCCACAGCAGGTGCGGGTGCGACAGCTGATCGGTGACTACCCTGCCATCGGCAACCGCCCCCCCGGGCGCCCCGTCCGCCGCAGCCCCGCCAGCCGCGCCAGCCGCGCCACCTGCGGCCGCCGCTCCCCCTTGCCGGGGCACCGCGGGCCCGATAACCGGCGGCGGGGAGATCAGCGGCGGTTCACCCGCGCGCCCCGTTCCCCGCTCCCGCCCCGGGCGCCCCGAGCGCTCCTCCCGCCCAAGGCGTCCCGCACGCGCCGGGCGCGCCACTTCGTCCGCTACCTGCCCGTAGAACCCGGCCAGCCCTGCCGCCGCCGAACGCAGCGTCACGCATGCGGGCGCGCCGGCGTACTCCTGCGAGCCGGCCAGCGGCAGGCAGGCCGTCCCCACCGGGACGCCGGGAGCCGTCTCTTCCGGCCGCAGCAGCGACAGCGCATGCGCGCTCAGCCGCAGCCGTGTCGACGCGTTCACCAGCGTCCACAGGTCGTCCTTGCTGACCCGCTTGCTGCCCTGTTCGGTGAGGAAGCCGCGCACCGCGTCGTCCAGCCGGATGCCCGCGCCCACGGCGGCCGCCGCCGCGGTCGGCGGCACCATCAGCTCGCTCAGCGCCCACTCCACCGCCTGGGTCAGGAATTCCGCCCCGCGCCGGAACGCGTCGGCGAGGTCGTCCCCCACCACCGACGACGCGCCGCGCGGCCAGAACAGCACGCCGACCACCAGGCTGACCCCGCAGCCGATCGCGACGTCCTCGACCCGCAGCAGGCCGACCCGCCAGCCGACCGGAGCGAGCAGGTTGAACAGCACCACGATCGTCACGGTGAACGCAGCCTGCCCCACCAGGAACGGGGTAGTCCCCGGCGCGTACGCCGCGACGGCCACCGCGACCGGCAGCGCCACCCACAGCGACGTGTGCGCGGTTCCGATCGCGAGCAGCAGCGCCGCGCCCACCGCGAACCCGACGACCGTCCCCGCCAGCGCCCGCCATGCCGTCGCCCCGGTCGACGCCGCGTTGGTCCGCAGCACAGACAGCGTGCCGAGCACGACCCAGAACCCGTGCTGCAAGGTGGACAGGTCCGCGACCGCGACCGCCGCTGCAAGGGCGAGCGCGCCGCGCAGGCTATTGAGGAACCATACAGAACGGACCGTGGCGTGTCTTGAGACCACGAACGCTGCCTGCGCGAGGCCGGCCGCCTTCGGGGAGGAGCTGAGGCTGGGCAGGCGGCCCTGTCCGTTCGGGCTAACAGGGACAGGCGTGGCTACGGTGGTGCGCGCTGTGCCGGGGGTTTCCTGTGC
Source organism: Trebonia sp. (assembly GCA_030038035.1). Next base: position 2,757 of record JASHPP010000840.1, on the reverse strand, counting down.
GGCGCCGGCCGCGGCCGGTCCGTTGGCGGCGGCCGGTCCGGCCAGGTCCAGTCCGTACCATTTGCGGCGCTCGGCGGCTATCGTCTGCGGGTCGGCCCGGCGGGCGGCGACCAGCGCCTCGGCGGCGGCGCCGCGTGCGATGACCGCGATCGCCTGGGAGTGCACGGCGTGCGCCGCGGCCATCCGGGCATCCGGTTCGCCGTCGCGGCCCGACAGATCGCGCAGATGTCTGGCGGACCTGGCGCGCGCCTGCTCGACCCGCGCGAAATCCGGATCCGCCTCCCCTCCGGACAGCAGCGCCCGCGCGTCGCCGAACAGCGCCGCGGCCGCGCGCAGCAGGTCGCGATCCTCCGCGCACGTCTGCGTCATGGCGACGTGCCCGTCGAAGGCGTCGCCGACCTGCGCGCCGCCCCAGTCGAGCAGCTGTACCAGGCTGGCCAGCGCCTGGGCGGGTGCCGCCAGGCCGGTCGGCCGGTACGGCGCGGCGGCGAACGCGGCCCGCAGTTTCTCCTTGGCCGCCCGCATCATCTGCGGCTGCGTGACCTGGCCGTCCGCGGCGGCGTTGACGCGGCTGGCGAGCTCGCCCGCCAGTTCGGCCGCCGCGGCGCGGAGCCGGTCGCCCTGGGCCGGCGGGGACAGCAGCAGCACGGCGGCGGTGCCGGCCACCGACGCCAGCCACCAGCCCTCCAGCCGGCTGGGAATGGTGCCGGCGCCGCCGGCCGAGACGACCGGGAGCACATAAGCGAACATGGCCGCGGTGGAGCCGGAGACGGCGTTCGGGCCGGCGACCCCGGCGAAGAAGATCGCGAACGCCACCGGGACCGTGACGAGGGCGGCGAGCCAGGTGGTGGCGCTGACGAGAGTGCCGACGATGAGCGCGAGGCTGCCGACGACGGCGAGGCCCGCGTGGGCGATGAGCTTGTCTTTCCTCGTGCCGCCGAAGTTCGCGACGACCAGCGTCGCGAACCCCCCGAACGTCGCGAACAACGCCGTCTGCGGGTCGGCCAGGACCTTGTACGCCAGCGCGAACAGGGCCGGCACGACGACGCAGGCCCGGATGGCGCGCAGCGCGGCGGGAACCGACCAGACAGGCTTCCACCATGGCTGAGTCTGTGCCACCCTGTGGATTCTACGACGTGGCCTGGCCGCTGCCTTCGTACAGGGCCGTGCCAGGGAACTGCAGGGCGACGGTCAGGCCGCCGCCCGGAGTGGTGTCAAGCCTGACCGTGCCGCCGTTGGACGCGACCAGCCGGTGCACGATCGCGAGGCCCAGGCCGGTGCCGCTCGCGCTGCCGCTTGAGAAGCGCAGGAACGCCCGGGACCGTTCCTGCGGTGTCATCCCGGGGCCGTCGTCCGCGACGGTTATCGTGGTGCCCGCGGCGGATCGGGCCACGGACACGACGACGCTGCCGCCCTCGTCGCCGAGCGCGTCGATCGCGTTGTCAAGCAGGTTGTCCAGGATCTGCTCCAGGTGCCCCGAGCCGAGCGCGACGAGCGGGCGGTCGGGGCTCCTGCCTGAGCCGGCCTCCTCAGGCGTCTCGGCCACGAGCTTGACGCCGTGGGCGTCGCCTACCGGCTGCCAGGCCGCGACCCGTTCCGAGACCGCCGCGACCACGTCGATGTTCTCAAGCTGCTCGGTCATGCTCTCCGCCCTGGCGGTGGCCAGCAGCCCGTCCACCAGCCGGGAGAGCCGGGCGATCTCCTCCTGCGCCCCGGCGAACTCGTCGGCGTCCTTGGGCGCGGAGTCCGCGGCGAGCAGGTCCAGGCGCAGCCGCAGGGCGGTCAGCGGGGTGCGCAGCTGGTGCGAGACGTCGGCGAGCACGGCCCGGTGCCCGTGCACGAGCGTCTCAAGGCGCCCGGCCATCATGTTGAAGGTCGCGGCGAGGCGGCGCAGCTCCGGCGGGCCGGACCCGGTCCGCGCGCGGACCGTGAGCTCGCCGTCGGCGATCTGCCGCGTCGCGGTGTCCAGCCGGGCCAGCGGCTTGCTCACCCAGCGGGCGAAGTAGACCGCGATCAGCGCCGCGGCGGCCATCGCCGCGCCGCTGAGCGCCGCCAGGTACAGCCACAGCTCCTCGATGTTCTGGTTGAGCGGATCCAGCGGCCGCTCGAGGATCACCAGGCCGACAGGGGCGCTCTGGATCCTCCCCCCCGACCAGACCGGCTCGACGACCACGACCCGGTCCTTGGTCAGCTCGGCGCTCGTGCCGCCCGACTCTTCCGCCTCGGCCGCCACCCGGCCCCACTCGTCCTTGGGGGTGCCCTGCGCCGCGACCACCCGGCCCTTGGCGTTGAGCACGAGCAGTTCGTCCTGCTCCCTGGCGGCCCGGAACATCGCCGACGTCAGCGGTGGGTCCGCGGCGTGGTCGGCGAGCTTTGCCTCCGCGATCGCGGCGATCGAGCGCGCGGTGCCCTCCGCGGCGTTGACGAACGCGTCCCGCTCGTGATCGGCCGCCTGCAGCGCGAGCGGCACCGCCGCCGCGGCGAGCACCGCTGCCGTCAGCGTCAGCAGGGCGAGAACGATCCGCAGTGTCACTGGTCCGCCAGCCTGAATCCGTGGCCGTAGACGGTCTCGATCAGCGACGGGTCGCCGAGCTTGCGCCGCAGCGCGGCCAGGTGCACGTCGAGCACCTTGGTGGGTCCGTACCAGTGCTCATCCCAGGCCCGTTCCACGATCTCCTGGCGGCTCACCAGGCGGCCGGGGTCGGAGGCCAGGCACTCGAGGATCGCGAACTCCTTCGGGGTCAGCGCCACGTCATT
>JASHPP010000154.1 GCA_030038035.1 Trebonia sp. | reverse complement strand
TCGGGGCACTGCCACTCCTCCCCCGCCTTCACCCCGCCGACCTTCGACACCGAATTCGAGCAGTCAGTGCCCTCGCCCTCGAAGCGGCCGTTGCTCCTGACGTTTACCCCCAGGCCGCCCAGCCACGCCGAGCCGGCCAGCAGCACGTTCCCGCACGCGCCGGGGGCCACCATCGTGGCCGCCGCCGCGTCCCCGGCCGGGCCCACGGCGACGGGCAGGAACACGGCCGCGACAGCGAGCAGCATGCCCGCCAGGATCCGGACCGGGCGCGGGAAGCGGGCGGGCCGGAAAGCGGCCCGCCCGGACATTGACGCTATCGCTGCAAACCGCTGGCTCATCACGACCCCTATGACGTATGGCGTAACAGCACGTGCACCGCCAGCCAGGCCATAGCGCGCCGACATTCTCGCCTGCACGAGGCGAGTCTGCCGCCGATCGGGTCCGTCGCGGAGTTCGGGTGAAATATCGTGAATGCCGATTCCGCTGCCGCGGCACCTCAAGGCCTCTCGGGAGACAGGGCGAATGGACGGGTCGGCTGCCGGGCTGCGCGGGGACGTGCTGCGCGCGTGGCGGCAGCACGCCGGAGTGAGCGGCGCCGAACTCGCGCGCAGGCTCCCCGCCACCCCGCAGGCCGTCACCATGTGGGAGAACGGCGCCCGCGGCGCGAGAGCAGCCCGGCAGATGCCGCTGATCCGCGACATCGCGGGCAGACTCGGGCTTCCCGCCGACGAGGCCGCGGCGATGGAGGACATGTGGCTCGCGGCCGGATCGGTGGCCGCGGTCGCGCCCCGGACACGGTGGGCGCACAACTTCCCCGACCCGCCCGGTCCCGCCTGGGCGTGGCTGCGGCCCTGCACCGCGGGCCCGGACGCGACCACGACGCTGGCCGCCTCCGGCTGGTGGTCCGAGGCGATGCAGGGCAGCATCATGGTCCCGTGCGGGCAGGCGGGAGTGCTCGTGCAGTTCCCGGTCACGATCCCGAACCCGCCGCTGGAGGTGTCGTTCCCTGTGCCCTGCTGGGCCGACTTCGGCCGCGGCCGCATCCCCGGAACGGTCGCGAGCAGCTTCGGTGCCCAGCTGATCGACGCGCGTGACATCGTCCGTCTGTCCCCCGCCCTCGACCCGCCGCTGGCCGCCGAGGCCGAGCGCGAGATGCGGAACGCGCTAGACGCCATGCGGCGCGTCGCCGCGCACTTCAAGCTGGCCTGGCAGCTTTTCGCCCCGCACGCAGGCCTGGTCAGGCCGCGGGTCACCCACTTGCTAGACGACCCGGACCCCGGACAGGCGACCCGGCCGGGCCAGGCGGGCACCAGGGGCGACGGGACCGCCCGGCGGCAGGCACTGATGTCACCGGCCCAGCTCCGCCTGGCCAGGGAAGCCCGCGGCCTATCCCGCCAGCAGGCGGCCAGCGCGGCGAGCGCCCTCAACCCGGACGACCCCGTCACCGCCCGGGCGATCGAGATCATGGAAACCACCGGGCGGTTCCCCGGCGCCGCCGGAGCCGTCGCCGCGCTCGACCACTGCTACCGGTGCAACGGCGGGCTCGGCATCGAGCAGACCTTCGACTCACTCGCGTGCCAACCCGGCGCAGACGGCCGGTACGCCATCCGGTTCCCCGGCTACTACACCGGCCCTGTCTGGATCCGCGCACTCTGCACGCGCGACGCCAGCCAGACCGGCATCGTCGACCTCACGTGGGGACCCTGGCGGCGACGGCAGCGCGTCCGCTCCGGAACGCTCCTGAGCACCAGGAAAGCGCCCTCCAGTTCCCTTCCCCTGCTCGCTGCCGTCCCCCCGGGCTGGCGGCTCGTCGCCGGCACCGGCGCCGCACCGAACGCCGCCGACATCAACCACGGCTGGTACCCCAAGAGCATCCCAGCAATCGTCACTCTCATCCGCACCACGATCACGGCCCTGCACGAATCACGGGGCGCAGGCGCTAGCTGAGATCCGTGAGGCGGTCCCTGGCCGAAGGCCTGCCGCGGGTCGTCGCGGACCCGTTCGACCTGGACGGCCGCGAGCACGCCCTGTACGCGGCTTACCTGTCCGCGACCGCGTTCGCGTCGGCGGGCTCGGGGCTGCACCACAAGATCTGCCACGTGCTCGGCGGCGCGTACAACCTGCCGCACGCCCAGACGCACGCGGTCGTCCTCCCCTACGTGCTCGCCTTCAACGCGCCCGCCGCCCCCGAAGCCGAGCGGCGGATGGCGCAGGCGTTCGGCGCCAGCCGGGCGATCGACGGCCTGCAGGACCTGCGGCGCGAGCTGGACGCTCCCCGCGCGCTGGCCGACTACGGCTTCACCGAGGACGCCATTCCCGCGGCGGCCGAAGCGATCCTGCCGGCCGTGCCGCCGTCCAACCCGCGCCCGGTGACCGGGCAGGACCTGCGCCGCCTGCTCCGCGCCGCCTGGTCAGGCGCTGACCCAAGGCAAGAGAGCTAAGCTAAGCCGTGCCCAGGGAGGTCCACCCGGACCAGTATGACGCGGTGAACGCCGGACGGGCCGGGGTCGGGCGGCTGCGCTGGCCGCTGGCCGCGCTGCCGCTGCCGGCCTGCCCTGATGGGCGGGTCCGGCTGGCGGTCGATGTTAGTAACTGAACGGCAAGCTCAGAAGATGAAGAGGTGCAGGTAGCGGCTGATCGCTGTCAGCGTTTCGTCGCTGACCTTGCCTAGCGGCCGCCCGGCTCGCTGGTCGGACATGGCGCGGACCTGCTCGGTCATCGCATAGGAGATCTGCTTCAGGCCGGTTCGGTGGTCCGCTGGGACCTCGATGTGATGAGCGAGGCCGCGGTCCCGGCTGGTGAGCGGCACCGCGAGGAACAGCCCGGGAATCACCGAGTACCGGTGGTGCGACACCACCACGACCGGACGGATGCCGCCCTGTTCCCGCCCGGCTACCGGACTAAGGTCGCACAGCAGTACCTCGCCGCTGGTCACGAGTTGTATTCCGGGTACTCGTCGGCGGCGGTGGAGGCTAGGTCACCGAGGCCCGCCGATGTCCACTCGGCGGCTTCGGCCTGATACGCCGCCATCTCCTCCCGGCTCGCAGCCAGCCTGCGGTAGCCGGCTTCGATGCCCTGCCACATCATCTCGTCCATCATCGCCCGCAGCTCAGCGCCCAGGCTCCGGCCGTTCGCCGCGGCCTGCGCGGCGAGCCGGTCCCGCAGCTCAGTTTCTACGCGTATGGTCGTCATAGCCATGAAAGAAGTATACGTCAATAGCGTATATGACCCTGCTCGCCGCCGCGGCGCTCGGGAACAGGGAACGGAACTTGCGCCATGACGGTACGGTCTGCCGGATCTTTTCACGCTCCGTTCTATCCATTTCAATGGTATCCTCTATGGTATGCGTGCAGCCATCGACAAGGCAGGCCGACTGGTTATTCCGAAGGTCCTGCGGGACAGCCTGGGCCTAGTGCCTGGCGAGGTCGAAGTGACCCCGGACGGCGCCGGGCTGCATATCGAGCCGCTGGCCAACGACTACCTAACGGACGAGGACGGCTTGCTCGTTATCCCGGCCGCCGATGTCACCGTGAGCGACGATCTCATCCGGACGCTCCGCGATGCCGACCAGCGGTGAAAGCCCGCAGCTTCTGATCGACACGAGCGTCGCCGTGGCCCTGGTGGTGGCGGGTCACGAACACCATCAGGAGACGAGGAAGGCGATCGGTGACCGCAGTTGCGGGCTCAGCGGCCACGCGGCGTTCGAGACCTTCTCCGTGCTGACCCGGATGCCGCCGCCGGACCGTCGCACCCCGAAGGCAGTCGCACGACTGCTGGCCCACAACTTCCCCGGCTCGAGGTTCCTCAGCGCTCAAGGCGCGGAGCGGCTGCACGCCCGGCTGGCGGAACTTGGCATCTCGGGTGGTGCCGTCTATGACGCTCTTGTCGCCGCGGCGGCAGCCGAACACGGGATCAAACTCGCTACCCGCGACCGCCGGGCGGCCGACACCTATCGCGCCCTTGAGGTCGATTTTGAACTGATCGAGTGACGGATCGAGCTTCTCATTTCCGC
>JASHPP010000153.1 GCA_030038035.1 Trebonia sp. | reverse complement strand
ACACGGCAACGTCCGATGGGGAGGAGCCATGAAGGCAGCGCGCCTTTACGAGTACAACAGGGAATTCGACGAGTCAGTGCTGCTCGTCGACGTCCCGGACCCGGAGATTACCGGCCCGACCGATGTCATCGTGAAGATCGGCGGCGCCGGCGTCTGCCGGACCGACATTCACCTGGTCCAGGCGGTGTGGCAGGAGGCGCTTGGCGACCCCAAGCTTCCGTACACGCTCGGGCACGAGAACGCCGGCTGGATCGAGGCGGTCGGCCCGGCGGTGACCGGCCTTGCCAAGGGCGACCCGGTCATCCTGCACCCGCTCATCACGTGCGGCCTGTGCCGGCCGTGCCGGACCGGCTACGACATGGCCTGCGAAGCGGGCAAGTTCCCCGGCCTCGACGGCACTGACGGCGGCTACGCCCAGTACCTGAAGACGTCGGAGCGCGCGGTGATCAAGCTGGCGCCAGGCACGGACCCGGTCCCGCTCGCGCCGTTCGCCGACGCGGGGATCACCGCCTACCACGCGGTGAAGAAGGCCATGCCGTACACCTACCCGGGCACGACGGCGGTCGTCGTCGGGATCGGCGGGCTTGGCCACTTCGGCGTCCAGCTCATGAAGGTGATGACGCCGGCGACCGTGATCGCGCTCGACACGAGCAGGGAGCGCCTTGAGTTCGCCGAGTCGCTTGGCGCCGACAAGGTCGCGCTCGCCGGCCACGACGGCGGCGTCGCCGAGATCCTGAAGCTGACCGGCGGCCGGGGCGCGGACGTCATCCTCGACTTCGTTGCCGAGAACGGCACTCCCGCCTTCGCGCTCAAGTACCTGCGCCAGGCCAGGGGCGGCACCTACATCACGATCGGCTACGGCGGCGACATCCGGCCGACGACGCTCGACCTGATCTCCAAGGAGATCAACATCATCGGCAGCATCGTGGGCAGCTACTCGGAGCTCTCCGAGCTCATGGAACTGAACCACCAGGGGCGGGTGCACATCTCCGCGACCACCTTCCCGATGTCGGAGTACGCCCGGGCGCTGACCGAGCTCGACAAGGGCCACGTGCTCGGCCGCGGCGTCCTGGTCCCGGACTTCTGAGTACCGGTTCGGCAGCACGATCGGAGGTCTGAAAATGGCCACCACCACGATTGAACACATCGAACACGGCATGGAGCACTGGCGAGAAGGCCGCCCCGCCGACAAGCCGAATTGGCTCGGCCACTACTTCGCCGAGGCGGCGGGCGTCTTCATCATCGTGCTCTTCGGCGACGCCGCGATCTTCGCCGGCGTCCTGTTCGGCGCAGGACCCGACCTGATCACCGTGGGCCTCGGCTGGGGTCTCGCGGTCGGCTTGGCCGTATGGGCGAACGCCACGATATCCGGGGCGCACTTCAACCCCGGCGTGACACTGGTCATGGCGCTGCGGCGAAAGTTCCCCTGGAAGCACGTGGTGCCTTACATCGTCTTCCAGATCTTCGGCGGCTTCGTCGCCGCGGCGGCCTTGTGGGGCCTGTACTACAAGGTCATCGAGAACAAGCTGAAGCTGCTGGGCCTGGTGAAGGGTGCCCCGGGCAGCCAGCTCGTCTCGATGCTGTTCATCCCCAACGTGCCGAACCCGGCCCTGGTCGGGATCGGCCCGGCGAGCACCGCCGCGAAGCTGAAGGTCACCTACGGCTGGCCGCTGGTCAGCAACTGGCAGGGCGCCGCAGGCGAGTTCGTGGCGACGGCCGTGCTCGTTATCTTCATCCTGGTGCTGCTCGAACTGCGCAGCGTCAACGCGCCGATGGCATGGTTCTTCCCGCTGGCGCTGGCCCTGGCGGTCACGATGATCGTCGTGGTCGAGGGCCCGGCCAGCATGGTCTCCCTGAACGCAGCCCGAGACCTCGGACCACGGCTGTTCTTGTGGTTCACCGGCTGGAAAGGCATGGCCTTCCCCGGGCCACGCTCTGACTGGTGGGTGACCACGATAGCGCCGACCGTCGGTGCGGTCTTCGGAGGATTCTTCTACGACTTCCTGATCCAGCCGTTCATGCCCAAGAAGACGGCGGCCGTAGAAGAGCCTCCTTCCGGCCGGTGGCGCGAAGAGACGACCGCGACGAAGTGAGCACCCGCTCTCGCCTCTGACATCGCTATCCCCGACGGCCGGGGCCGCCAGCCCGCAAGGGCGGCGGCTCCGGCCGTCCTGCGTGCCTGCCGGCATTCCGGGGGGGCACGTTCCGCGGCCCCGGGCCGTGGTAGCGTCGGCGCAGTCTCCCTTCAGTCCCAACAGTCACGTAAGTGTGACTTTGCACACTCCATGCATGGACAAATCGCCCATAATGGACTCCAAAATCGTCACAGAGTGTGCGAAGTCGATCGCGAGTGCGCGGGGCGGGAGCGCGGCCGGGGCGACGGGGCGGGCGAAGCCGGCAGGTCAGCTAACCTCGGTCAGCAGGTTCGTGTTCCAGGTCATGATCGTCCAGACGCTGTAGTGGTAGGTGTGCGCCGGCGGCCCGAAGGCGCGGATGATCCACGCGGGCGGGATGTAGAAGGAGGGGCCGTCCTGCTCGGTGGTGACGACGAAGTCCGCGTAGTGCCGCGCCGGGTCGAAGTCGGCGGCCTTCG
>JASHPP010000152.1 GCA_030038035.1 Trebonia sp. | reverse complement strand
CCGCGGTGGGGACCGCGCCGGGGACGGCGGTGGGGACCGCGCCGGGGACGGCGGTGGGGACCGCGCCGGAGGCGGAGGAGGCGGAGGCGGCGGCGGCGCGGCGGCGCAGGAACGCGTCGACCGCGACGATCGCCGCGGCGTCCAGCAGCACGATGGGCACCACGGAGTAGCGCGAACCTGGCTCGAAGCTCAGCGGGCTCAGGTAGGGGGTCTCGTACACCACGTAGCCGGTGATCACCGCGGCGAAGACCGTGTACACGAAACCGAACAGGACCGCCGTCGCCACGAACGCGCGAACCTGACTGCCCTGGGTGACCACCGCCCAGCCGAACACCACGGCGAGGAACGCGGCGACGATGAGCGTCGCCCCGTTCTGCCCGGCAAGGGACTCCAGGTGCCAGGACAGGTGCCAGCCCAGCGCGCGCAGCACCACGGTGTGCGCGTAGTAGGCCAGTGACTTGCCCAGCGGGGCGAGCGTTCCCAGCCGCTGCGAGTGATCGGTGTAACTTTGCAGGATCACGGGGACCTGCACCACCCATCCGGCCAGCCAGCCGACGGTGACCGCGTGCTCGCGGAGTCTGGGCAGCGCGACCACCCGCATGATCAGCAGCGGCGCGTAGACGATGGCCATCGGGTCGGACGAGACGGCCACGAAGGCGATGACCGCCGCCAGCACCATGCCGGCCCGGGTGCGAGGTCGCCACAGCACCGCCCAGAACAGCGCCGCCAGGACGTACCACGCGGCGTTGACGGTGTCGCCGACAACCTCCAAGGGAGCGATCGGCAGCAGGACCAGGGCCACGGCCAGGACGGCGCGCAGCGCGCGGTAGCGGATGAACCCGGCGCTCGCGTGGTAGGTGAACAGCGCGCACGCCACCGCGATGACAGCCCCGGTCACCGCGAACACGACGCCCGCGGCCGTGATGGGCAGCAGCGACGCGAGCTGGCCGGTGACCCGCGGGACCAGCTGGAGGTAGCCCTCATAGGGGACGAACAGATGCCACGGGTGCTCCAGCGCCTGGACGAGGTAGACCCCGTAGTCCTCGGCGTAGACGCAATCCCAGGCCGGAATTCCCGCCACGCGCCCGAGCAGCACGACGACGCCGACGCACAGCGCCATCCCCTGCACCGCGACGGACAGCACGCGCTGGCCCCGGTCGAGGGGCGCGTTCCCGCAGGCCAGCGGGAACAGCGCGCCGAGCGCCGAGCGCAGGCGCGCACCTGCCGGCCGGGGTCCGGCCCCGCGGCGCGCGCGCAGCCGAACGTCTCCGAGCACCCGTTGAACTCCCGATTCCAGGCCTGTGGGATGAAACCAGCCAGCATGCCACAGTAGCGGCTCCCGCGCCCGCTGGGCGGCAATGATGTCGTCCTTTAGCCGAACCGGCACGGCGATGACCGCAGCCGCCAGCCTACCGATTCGCTCAGCTCACGATCAGCCGGACTAGCGCGCCCGTCGCCGCGCTGAGCCCGGCGACCCACCCGCGGTTGGAGTAGAAGTTCGTGTCGGTCACCCAGACATCGCCGCCGTCGGCGGCGATCGCCCCGCCCGGGCTGTCGGACCCGAACGGCGCGCCGGTGATGTTCCTGATCCGCCGGCCGGTGCCGGCGCTGAACTCGGCGACCGAGCCGTGCGGACCAGCGCCGTCGACCGCCTTCTCGCCGAGGTTCGTCACCAGCCAGACCCCGCCCCGGTCAGCGGTGATCGCGAAGGGCACGTTGGGCAGCGACGCGATGACCCGGATCAGGGCGCCGGTGGCGGCGTCGATCTCGGTGACCGAGGGGGTGTTGACGTTGACGACCCAGACGCGGCTGCCCGCCGCCGTGATCGCGTCCGGGCCGTTGAGCTGATACCGGCGCGCTTCGATGACCCGGACCAGCGCCCCGGTCGCGGCGTCGATCTCGGTGACCGCGTCGGCGTTCCCGTCGGGCACCCACACGCGGTTGCCCGCCGCGGCGATCGCCGGCGCGTAGACGGTGGTGTTGAGCCGGTAGCGCGGGGCCGAGATGACGCGGATCAGCGCGCCGGTCGCGGCGTCGATCTCGGTGACCGAGTTGCTTGCGCCGTTGGCCACCCAGAGGCCGGCGCCGTCGACCGCGAGGGCCGCGGGATCGGCTAGCCGATACCGGCGCGCCGCGATGACCCGGATCAGCCCCCCGGTCGCGGCGTCGAGCTCGGTGAGCGCGTCGCCGTTCCCGTCGGCCACCCACAGCCTGTCGCCGTCAACCGCGAGCGCCTGCGGATCGGTGAGCGCGTACCGCCCGCCCGCGACGATCCGGACCAGCGCGCCGGTCGCGGCGCTGAGCTCGGTGAGCCAGCCTCCGCCGCCGTCCTCGTAGCGCGAGTTGGCCACCCAGATGCGGGTTCCTGCCACCGCGATGGCGTCAGGGGCGGCGAGCGCCTGGCTGGGGAGCCTGACCTGACGGCCCAGCCTGTGCTCGGCCCTGGTGGCACGCACGGTCGTGACCGTGCCCGGCCCGGTGGCGGCGGGCGTGCTGGCGGCCGGCGTGCCCGTGGCCGCGGCGGCGATCGACGGCCCCGCGCCCGTCTGGCAGGCCGACAGGGACACCGTGAGGACGGCGGCGCACAGGCCCGCGATGACTCGCCCAGCCTGCCGCACCTGCCTCGGCCGCCGGGAAGCTCGCCGCGTTTGACTTCGCATCACTAACTTGGACGCTCCGCGGCGCCCGAATAGTTTCCTGCCGGCCTGTCCAGCCCCCGCCAGGCGGGAAACACGAACGGCACGAGCGTGGCGGCGAACATCGCGGCCCCCGTCGCGAGCAGCGCGTTCCGCAGCCCGATCCCCTCGGTCAGCGCCCCGCCAAGCAGTGAGCCGAACGGGATCCCGATCCAGGCGCTTGACCTGAAGGCGCCAAGCACGCTCGCCTGCAGCCGCGGCGGGACGCGCTCGTAGGTGACCGCGCCGATGATCGGGTTGAGCACGCCGGCGGCGATCCCTGACAGCACGGCGACGATCAGCACCGGCGGCAGCGCGGACCAGACGGCGAGCGCGATGAACAGCGGCGAGCCGCCAAGCAGGAAGCCGACCGCGCAGGTCACGCGCCTGGGCAGGCGGCGGCCAAGCCAGGTAGCGGCCAGGGCGCCGGCCACCAGGCCGATCGACAAGGCGCCGCCGATGAGCCCAAGGCCGACGGGCTGATGCAGCCGCACTCGCACCCAGACCGGGACCAACACCGAACTCAGCGACTGGTCGAGCAGGTTGGTGAGCGCGACCATGAGGGCGATCCCCGCGATCAGCCGGTCGGCGCGGATGAAAGCCATGCCAGCGCGCAGCTGCGGCCAGTAGCCGCGGGCGGCGGGCGGGCCGGCCGAGTCAGGCTGGGGGTCCGCGCTCACCCGCACCGCCGCGGAGGGTATCAAGATGAGGATTCCGAACGCTGCGATGGCGAATGTGGCAGCGTCCACCAGGACGACGACAGCGGGGCCGGCGGCCGCGATGAGCACTCCGGCGAGTGGCAGGCCGGCGAGCATGCCGGTGCGCTGTGCCACCGAGTTCATGCCAGCGGCCCGCTCGTTCGATACCCCGCCGAACGCCGCGGTGCGCGGGACCAGCGGCGATGTGGCCGCGTCGGCGACGCCCCTGGCGGCCCCCGCCACCGCGACAAGCGCGACCAGCGGCCCGAATGACAGCGCGCCCAGCGCGTACAGGCCAGGAATGGCGCCGACCAGCACGGCGGCGGCGGCGTTTCCCGTGACGCACGAGCGGCGCAGCCCGGCGCGGTCGGCAACCGGGCCGCTGACCGCCTGGAAAGCGACGTAGGGCGCCATTTCGGCGAAGCCGGCCAGCCCGGTCAGCGCCGCGCTTCCCGTCGTGACGAGCACCAGCCACGGAATCGCGAGCCCGGACATCGCCGTGCCCAGCTGGGAGATGCCGTAGGCGAGGACCAGACCGCCGAGGGGCAGCCTGCTTCCCGGTTGCAGCCGGTCGCCTGACGCCGTGTCGTGGGCCGTGCCCTGTGTCACGGCGACTGCTCCTGTTCTTGCGGCGGCGGCTCGTCGGGAAGCAGCTGCAGCTGGTAGTAGGCACGGACTGTGCCCGGCCGCGGATCGGGATCCCCGGGGGCGCGGCGGTAGCGGCTGGCGAGTTCGCCGATCTGCCTGCCGAGGTCCCTCGCCTCGCCGGCGGTCAGCCGCAGCGGCCAGTCGTCAAGCCGCCACGGCGCTGCCGCGACGTCGCCGGGATCTGACATGAGCAGGTCGATGCCCGTCTGGATGCGCCGGTAGATCTCCTCGGCCACGATCCGCAGGTACCGGCCGGTCGCCTCCATGTTCTCCGGCCGCCCCGGGTCGTCGGGCATGCGCAGCGTGAAGCCCATGGAGCGGTGCGGCGCCCGCCAGAACCTGTCCCGGGCGTTGCCCCGGTCGGTGTCCTCGACGATGAACCCGTTGTCGGCAAGTACCCGCAGGTGGTAGCTGGTGACGCCGCTGGACCGGCCGATGCGGGCCGCGAGCGCCGTCGCAGTGGCAGGGCCCTCCTGCTGCAGGAGCTCGAGCAGCCGCAGCCTGATCGGATGGGTCAGCCCCTTGAGCTTCTTCGGCGTGAGAACCAGGTCGCGGTCGGGGTCGAACCACGCGGGAAAGCCTGGCTCTGGCGGGGGTCCCATGGCCGCACGCTACCTTCGCCGAGAATATTTTGCAAAAAATTTTGGGCTTTCTTATTGGTGGGAAGGCTGGTGGGCAGGACCGGCGTCCGGCGTCCGGCACGGCGCTGTGCGCCACCACCGCCGAAATGGAGAAATCTCATGACAGAAGCCGCGCCCCGCATCGACTTCGCCAACCTCCCCGCGCCCGCCGAAGGGATTGTGATGACACTGTTCATCACCGTCCGCAAGGTCGCGAGGTCCAGGGACTTCTACTCGCGCGTCCTGGGCGGCACGGTCGTCCTTGCGGAGAACCCGTGCATCGTCAAGCTGGCCAATTCGTGGATCATCATGAACCCCGGCGGGCCGCCCACCCCCGACAAGCCGGGCATCACGGTGGTCGACTACGAGCCGGGCGACACCACCTCGATCTTCCTGAACCTGCGGGTCGCCGACATCCAGGCCCGCTATGAGGAGTGGAAGGCGAAGGGGGCGGAGTTCGTCACGCCGCCCATCGACCGCGGGGCGGAGATCCGCTGCTACATGCGGGACCCGGACGGATACCTCATCGAGGTCGGCCAGTCGACCGGCCTGCTGCACGGCAAGCTTGCCGCCAGGCGCCCTGAGGACCTGCCGGGCTGAGCTCTGCCCGACAACCTGCGCCGCCCCGGCTTGACAACCGCGGCGGGCCGGCGGACCTTGGGTCCGTGCTGTGGCTATCGATCGTCATCGACAACGCGTGCACCCAGATCTGGGCGGCGTGGGGGAGCGGCGCGCACGTGACGTCGCTGCGGGTCAGCCCGGCGGTCTACGACGCCGTGGCCGCCGCCAGGTCCGGTGAGGTCGCCCGCGACTACCCGCTGATGCTGCTCGGGCTGCCGCTCATCGCGGACCCGCGGGTGGCCACCTACGAACCCGTCGCCGGCTGAGCAGGAGGTAACGCGCATGCTGACCCCAGAAGAGAACGAGGTGCTATGCCGGGTCGGCCCTGGTACCCCGATGGGCAAGGTGCTGCGCAGGTACTGGACGCCCGCGTTCCAGGCGGCCGACCTGCCCGAGCCGGACTGCCCGCCGATCCGGGTCACCATCCTCGGCGAGAACTTCGCCGCCTTCAGGGACTCGGCCGGACGGCTTGGCTTCCTCGACGAGCTGTGCTGCCATCGCGGCGCCTCCCTCGTGCTCGGCCGCGTCGAGGAGGGCGGCATCCGCTGCCTCTACCACGGGTGGAAGTACGCGGCAGACGGCACGATCATGGAGACGCCCAACCTGGCGACGGCGGCCTTCCGCCAGCGGGTCAAGCACGGCGCCTACCCCGTCCGCGAGGCGGGCGGGCTCGGCTGGGTCTACCTGGGCCCGCCCGGCACCGAGCCGCCCTTCCCCGCCTTCTCCTGGACCGACGCGGCCCCCGACGAGCTGATCGTCAGCGAGATGATCATGGACTGCAACTGGATGCAGGTTCAGGAGGGCTCGATCGACTCCTCGCACGTCGCGATCTTGCACCTGGACACGCTCGCGACCATGGGAGCGGGCCCGCGCAGCGTCGGCTCGCTGCGGTTCGCCGGCCAGCCGTGGGACCTGGACATGCAGCTGCCCGGCAGGCGGGCCGGCGCGGCACCCGGCGGGGGCGCCCGGCCAGGCGGCTGGCCCAGCGACGACAACGCGCCGCGGATCGAGGTGGAGAACACCCCGTTCGGCTTCCACTACGCGGCCATCAGGGACGTGACAGGCGATCCGGGGAAGAAGTTCGTCCGGGTGACCGCCTTCGCCATGCCGTACACGGCGTTCATCGGCGGGGTCGCGTCCGGCGCGGTGATCGTCGTCCCGCGCGACGACTACACGAGCTCGTCGATCGGCGTGTTCAGGGTGCCCAAGGGCGCCGGCGGGATCGCCGCGGCACAGCGGGCGGGCGGGGTCGACCCCGCGGTCTGGGGGCCGGAACCGGACAACCGGC
This sequence comes from Trebonia sp., assembly GCA_030038035.1. Next base: position 4,348 of record JASHPP010000152.1, on the reverse strand, counting down.
GGATCCGGCTGCCCCGGCAGGACCGCGCGGCGATGGCGGCCGGCCAGAGCTTCGCCGGCTTCCGCGGCGGGAACCGCGTCCAGGACGCCGCGGTCCAGCTGTCGGAGGGCAGGCTGTACGACCGGGCGAAGGAGCACCTCGTCCCCGCCGACCTGGCCGTCATCCGGATGCGCCGCCTGTTCGCCGACTCGGTCGCCTCGGTGGCGGCAGGCGGCGACCCGCTCGGCCTTGGCGAGGGCTGCGACTTCGCGGGGATCGGCGCCGCCTCGCAGATCATCGGCGCGGACCGGCCGTGGCAGGACCTGGTGCCGGGGAACCAGGGCGTCCGGGAGCCGGCGAGGCCGGCGTGAAGGTCTGGATCGAGACCGGCAAGTGCACCGGCGCCGGCCTGTGCGAGCTGATCGAGCAGCGGGTCTTCGTCCTCGGCGAGGACGCGATCTCGCGCGTGCGGCAAGACGGGAGCGTCCGGCCGGCTAGCCCGGGCGACCCGGCCGAGGTGCCGGACAGCTACGCCGACCGCGTCCGCGAGGCCAGCCGGGCCTGCCCGGGCGACTGCATCCGGTTCCGGCTGTAGCCGGCAAGCTCACGGGTTACCGGCACGGCCGTACGCGGTGCACGTGCCGCACTGACACCCCGTGCGGAGTTCGCGGCGGGTGCTCGGCCTGCTCACTTTCGCCGCGAGCACCACGCTGCCACACGCGCCGGCCAGCACCCACCACAGAAGTGCCACGTTCAGCCAGTTCCCGTGCGCGGCCGCCGCCCACGCAGGCAAGAACAAGAACAGGAGCGGCCAGCCCGCGGCCACCGCAAGGCCGACAAGCAGGCCCAGTCCCGCGCGCCAGGCGCGGCGCCGGAAGCGTGCCCGCAGCGCGCCCACCAGGAACGGCCGGACCTGCGCGGTCACCCGAATCCAGCCGGCCAGCACCATCGCCCAGGACAGCGCGAACTCGAAGAACAAGACCCGGAGCACAAGACGCATCGCTGCCCCCTTCCTTCCGCTACGCCCATGGAACACCCGGCGTGACCTGCGCACAACGCCTGCCCGGCGAAGGCATCTCACAAGAAACCTTGAGCAAGATGTCTTTAGCAAGGTATCTTGTTCAACATGACAGGCGGGACCGATCCGAAGGCGCTGCGGGCGCTTGCGCACCCGCTGCGGTGGAAGCTGATAGACCTCATCGGCAGCGAGACGACCGCCACCGCCACCCGCTGCGCCGAGGTGCTCGGCGAGTCGGTCGCGAGCTGCTCTTACCACCTTGGCATGCTGGCCAAGTACGGCTACATCGAACAGGAGCCGGAGCGCGGCGGCCGGGAAAAGCCATGGCGGCTGACCAGTCCAGACCAGGACCTGCGGCCGCTCGGGCTCGACGCCGAGGGTGAGCTTGCCGCCGAGGCCGCGCTCGAGGTGTTCCTCGACCACGAGACCGAGCGCACCAAGAGCCGGTTCCGGCGGGCCGGCCTGGAACCCGCGCCGTGGCAGCCGACGGTCAGCGGCACGACCACGTGGCTGACCGAGGCGGAGTTCGCCACGGTGAAGCACCAGCTCGCAGACATCCTGGAGCGACTGTCCGGGCGGGCCGGGGACCCGTCGCAGCGGCCGGCGGGGGGACGCGAGGTCCGGCTGTTCTTCGCCGCCTCCGCCGCCCCGCCGCCAGGTAAGGAGCACGGATGACCGCGGCGTCCAGCCTGCCGCGGATCGTGGCCGTGGCCCAGGAACGAACCGGCGCGGGCAGCTGGGCGCAGGCCGCGGCGCTGTGGCAGCAGGTGGTGGACCTCAATCCGGTCAACGGCAGCTACTGGGACTACCTCGCCGAGGCCCGCTACGAGCTCGGTGACTATCAGGCGGCCCTTGCCGCCTACGAGGCGGTGCTGCGGCTCGGCGCCTGGGGGAAACGGCTCGCCGACACGGTCTACCCCGGAGAGGTCGGCTACCGGATCGCCTGCTGCCAGCTCGGGCTCGGTGCACACGAACTCGCGGTCGCGGCCCTGTCCCGCGCGCTGGACCTGGGCTTTCGTGACCTCGACCGGCCACGCGCCGACCCGCTGTGGGAACCGTTGCGTGCCCGCGGGGACGTCCGCGACATGCTGGGGATCCTCGACAAGGACTCGCTGTCGCGCGAGCAAGGGTGGCGCGCGGACCTGGCATTCCTCGCCAGGGAGGTGCGGCGCCGCACGCCGTCCCGCGATTACGACGAGACGGAGTTCGGCGCGGCTGTCGCGCGGCTCGCGGCGGCCGTGCCTGAGCTGTCCGACGCGCAGCTCATCGTCGGCCTGCTGAAGCTGCTCCGCCCGCTGGGCGACGGGCACGCCTACATCGCCCCTGCCGAGGACGACCAGGACCTCAACCGGGTGCTGCCGGTCAAGCTGTACCTGTTCGCTGAGGGCCTGTTCGTGACCGCGGTCGCCGCCGCGCAGCACCGGCGGCTGCTCGGCGCGCAGGTCCTCGCCGTCGGCGAGCACGACGCCACCGAAGCGCTCGCCGCGCTCGAGCCGCTGCTCAGCCGGGACAACACTCAGCAGGTCAGGTGGCTCGGACCCGAGGTGCTGCGCTGGCCGCCGATCCTGCACGCGCTCGGGCTGCTCGCCGATCCCGGCTCCGTGCCGCTGACCGTCCGGTTCCCCGATGGCGCCAGCGGCACCGTGACAGTCGGCTCGCAGGCAGGCGGGCCGCGGACCTACCCGTCGATACCGCCGCCGCCGTCACCGACCCGGCCACGGCCTCCCGGGTGGATTTCGCTGCCCGACACCGTGCCGTCCCCGCTGCCGTTGTACCTGCGCAACAGCGACATCTTGTTCTGGTATGAGTACCTGGCCGACCGCCGGCTGGTCTACTTCCAGTTCAACGGCGTCGGCGATCATCCGGCCGAGCCGCTGGCCGCCTTCTGCGCGCGGCTGTTCCGGTTCATCGACAGGCACGAGGTCGCCACGCTGGTCATCGACCTGCGCTGGAACGGCGGCGGGAACACCTACCTGACCCAGCCGCTGCTGCACCACCTCATCGGGTGCGACAAGGTCAGCCAGCCGGGCGGGCTGTACGTGATCATCGGGCGCGGAACCTTCTCCGCGGCGCAGAACACCGCAACCGCGATCGGCCGCGAGACGGGCGCCGTCTTCGTCGGAGAGCCGTCCGGCTCGCGCCCCAACTTCATCGGGGAGGCGGTCCCGTTCCTGCTTCCGTACAGCAAGGCCACCGCCAACGTCGGGGACCTGTACTGGCAGACCTCCTGGCCGATGGATCACCGGCCGTGGATCGCGCCGGACATCTACACGCCACCGACCTTCGAGGCCTACAGCAGCAACCGCGACCCCGCCATGGAAGCCATCCTCGCCTGCCGGGAACACCTGCCCGGCGGCTGAGGCCCGGGCGCCCGCCGGGATGACCAGGTACGTGGACGCGCTGCCCGCGACGCGAGCCTGGTCGAACGCGGCAAGCGCGCGCTGCTGGTGTGGCCAGAGGGGCCGTCCCAGCCGCACCGCCGCGAAGGATGACAGTGATGCGCTGGCGGCCGGAGTGGTGCTTGCGCCGCAGCCCGGGCCATTTAGCGGCTTGTACTCCATCGCGTATCAGCCAGCTGGCGATGACACCCGTGACCGCGCCCATGCGGGCTGGTAGCGTGAGGGCTGGCAGGAGCGCCTGCCGCACTCCGAGCTGATCGCGGCCCGCGCCCGCGGTGGCTGTGAGGACAAGGGCCGTTAGGCGTGACTGAGGAAAGCGCGTTCAAGAAGCAGGTCAGGGACCAGATGGCCGAGACGGGCGAGAAGTACGCCGTGGCCCGCCGGATCGTCATTCAGGACGCCGCGATCCGCGGCGCCGTGCAGCGGAGCATCGAGCGGGCGGTCGGGCTCTCGGCGGTGGAGGTCGAGCTGGCCGCGGACCGGGTGCAGGTCACCATCCGCGCAACGCGGCCACAGGTGGCGTGGGGCTTTCACCGCCCCGCGCAGACCGAGGGGGTGTGGCGCGAACATTCCGCCGAGCCGCTTCGCGGCGAACTCGAGCAGCTGACCGGCAAGCGGGTGCGGCTGAACATCGTGCAGGTGCCCGGCCAGCAGGAGGCCTGACCTGCGATGACCGGCCGACGGACGCGGACCGCGGCCGCCAGCGGCCCCGTGACAGGGGGGAGAGGCTGGGCTTTCGGTAGCCCGCCAGACGTCGGCGACTACGGCTACGTGATCGAGGAGTTCCTGCTCGACGGCGTGGCCCAGTCCTATGAGCCGGTTCAGCCAGCCGCCATCGGGCGGGACGGGCGGTGGGCGGTCCGGCCGGGGGAGCGGGCCGGGTACCGGACCCGCATGTACGTCGCCCGCCCGGCGGACCCGGCGCGGTTCAACGGCGTCGTGATCGTCACCT
>JASHPP010000839.1 GCA_030038035.1 Trebonia sp. | reverse complement strand
ACGGCGGGCGCGTCCCCGGGCCGCGCGGCCCGGGGACGCGCCCGCCGTGCTACGTGCCGGGATCGGAATGCTCGCCCGACGGCGAGGTACTGGCCGGTGAGGTGACCTGCCCGTTGGCGGTGCTGTCGGCATGGTCGGCGTCGTAGGCAGGCTCGGCCGGGCCGTGCACCGCCGCGGTCGCGCCGCCGGTCTCGGCGCTCTCTGGCGCTTCCTCCGTGAGGCCGTGCGCGCGGCGCTTGGAGATGACGATCGCCGCGATCACGATGATCACAGCGCCGAGCGCGACGCCGGTGCGCAGCCCGGTGTTGGAGCTGTACTTCACCACCGAGGTGGCGATCAGCAGCGACACCAGGTTCATGACCTTGATCAGCGGGTTGATGGCCGGCCCCGCGGTGTCCTTGAACGGGTCGCCCACGGTGTCGCCGATGATCGTGGCCGCGTGCGCCTCCGATCCCTTGCCGCCGTGGTGGCCGTCCTCGACGAGCTTCTTCGCGTTGTCCCAGGCGCCGCCGGCGTTGGCGAGGAAGACCGCCATCAGCACGCCCGCGGCGATAGCGCCCGCGAGGTAAGAGCCGAGCGGGGCGTACCCGAACGCGAACCCGACCGCGATCGGGGTCAGCACCGCCATCAGGCCCGGCGTGACCAGTTCGCGCAGCGAGTCCCTGGTGCAGATGTCCACGACCCGCCCGTACTCGGGCTTCTGCGTGAAGTCCATGATCCCCGGGTGGTCGCGGAACTGGTTGCGCACCTCGATGACGACCCGCTGCGCCGCCCGGCCGACCGCCATGATCAGCAGGCTGGCGAACAGGAACACGACCGACGCGCCGATGATCAGGCCGACCAGCACGTTCGGGTGATCCACGGACAGGCTGAACGACCCGGCGGCGCTGCCCAGCGCCTGCTCGACCTGGGTGCGGAAGGAGCCGAACAGCGCGGTCGCCGCGAGCACCGCGGTCGCGATCGCGATGCCCTTGGTGATCGCCTTGGTGGTGTTGCCGATCGCGTCCAGGTGGGTGAGCGCCTGCGCGCCCGAGCCCACGATGTCGCCGGACATCTCCGCGATGCCCTGGGCGTTGTCGGTGACCGGGCCGAAGGAGTCCATCGACACGATCACGCCGACCGTGGTCAGCAGGCCGGTGCCGGCCAGCGCGACCGCGAACAGCGCGAGCGTCGCGTTCCCGGTGCCGAGCAGGAACGCGCCGAAGACGGCGGCGGCGATCAGCAGCGCGGAGTACACCGCGGACTCCATGCCCGTCGAGATGCCGGCCAGGATCACGGTGGCGGCGCCGGTCCGCGAGCTCTGCCCGATGTCCTTGACCGGCCGCCGGCCGGTCTCTGTGAAGTACCCGGTGAGCAGCTGGATCGCGCTGGCGAGCACCAGCCCGATCAGCACCGCCCCGATGGCCAGCCACTGCGGGCTGCCGCCGTGGCTCAGGACGTCCGCCTCGGCGCCGGTCAGCTGGCTGAAGTGGTCCGGCAGGTAGGTGAAGCAGGCGATCGCCACGAGGATGGCGGAGATCGCGGCGGAGACGAAGAACCCGCGGTTGATCGCGGTCATCCCGCTGCGGTCGCCGACCCGCGGCCTGACGACGAAGATGCCGACCACCGCGGTGAGGATGCCGATCATCGGCACGATCAGCGGGAAGATCAGCCCGTAGTCGCCGAACGCCGCCTTGCCCAGGATCAGCGAGGCGACCAGCATGACCGAGTAGGACTCGAACAGGTCCGCCGCCATGCCGGCGCAGTCGCCCACGTTGTCGCCCACGTTGTCCGCGATCGTCGCCGGGTTGCGCGAGTCGTCCTCGGGGATGCCCTTCTCGACCTTGCCAACCAGGTCCGCGCCGACATCGGCGGCCTTGGTGTAGATCCCGCCGCCAACCCGCATGAACATCGCGAGCAGCGCCGCACCGAACCCGAAGCCCTCAAGGACGTCCGGCGCGTTCCCCTTGAAGATCAGCACCACGAGCGCCGCGCCGAACAGCCCCAGGCCGACCGTGAACATGCCGGCGACGCCGCCGGTGCGAAACGCGATCGTCATCGCCCGGTGCTCGCCGCCCTCGCGCGCCGCCGCCGCGACCCGGACGTTGCCGCGGACGCACAGCGACATGCCCGTGAACCCGGTCAGCCCGGAGAACAGCGCGCCAAGCAGGAAAAAGGCGCTGCGGCCCCAGCGAACGCCGGCGGTGTCGGCGGGCAGCAGGAGCAGCACCCAGAAGATGATGAACACGAAGACGCCCAGCGTCTTGAACTGCCTTCGCAGGTACGCCGCCGCGCCTTCCTGCACCGCGCGGGCTATCTCCTGCATCTTCGCGGTCCCCTGGCTGGCCGCGAGCACCTCGCGGACGAGCCAGCCCGCGACCCCAAGCGCGGCCAGGCCGATGATCGCGACGATCACAACCCAGGTCAGATTGCCGCCGCCAACACTGACCGGCGCGGCCGGTCCACCCGCCGCGAGAGCGGGGCTGAGCATGGACATCCCATCTCCTTGAACGTCTGGCGTTCGCCACTCAGGCAGTCGTCTGGCCTCGCGGAACCCTGCGAAGCCCGTTGCCGCCTGCTGTCAGTAGTCCGGAAAGCAGGCGTGGCCGGAGTCTACGCTGCTTGCGCGGGTTCTTGAAAATAAGCAAGTTTCTAACATCTTCGCTATCAAACCGTTACATTAACGCTGTCCGCCGATCGCTGGAAGGCTGACGTGTCACAGGTCCGCGCGCGGTGCGTTGTGACTTGCCACAGCGCGGCTCAGCCGGAGTCAGACCGGCGCTTCCAGCTCATCGCGACGCTGGTCCCACCGCCGGCCGGCGAGATACGGAAATCGTCGGCGAGCCCGGAGATGACCGCGAGCCCCACCCCGGCGGGGAGCTGCGCGAGCGGGCTGTCGCTCCCGCCGCCGGCCTGGGGACCGGGCACGGCGCCGGGGGCGGTGCCGTTACCGCCCGCCGGTGCCGCGACCGCGACCACGCCGCGGCCGGATCTCTCGCCTGCCGGTGTCCCGCCGGTCCGCTCGTCCGACGCGGCGGCGCGCGCCGGGGCGACGTCCGTCAGCGTCACGTCCGCCGGCACCGAATCGGTCACCACGACCTCGAACCGCTCGCCGTCGTCGGTGAGCGCGACCCTGATGGGCTGTCCCGGGCAGTGCCGCTGGTGCGCCTCGACCGCGCGCGAGCACGCCTCGCCCACCGCGAGGCGTACCTCGTCAAGCAAAGACTCATCGACGCCGCTCCGGCGCGCGACCGCGGTGGCGACGAGCCTGGCGGTCCGCACGTGCGCGGGCAGCGGCGTGAAGGTGACTTCCACGGTGGCCATGTCGGTGCGTCAGGCTACTTCTCGGCCTTCCTGGCAGTGATGGCCTCGTCCACCGAGTCATGAATCCCGAAGACCTTGGTGAGGCCGGTGATGCGGAAGATCTTCAGGATGCGCTCCTGCGTGCAGACCAGGTCCAGCGACCCGTCGTGCGCGCGCACCCTCTTGAGCCCGCCGACCAGGACCCCAAGGCCCGTGGAGTCGAGGAACTCGACCTTCTCCATGTTCACTACCAGCTGGTAGTTCTTCTTGTTGACGAGATCGATGAGCAGCTCGCGAAGGCGCGGCGCCGTGTAGACGTCGATCTCACCCTCGACGTCCACGACCTCGATGCCGTCCTTGTTGTAGTGCCCCAGCTTCAGATCCACAAATCCTCCAGCGCCACGAAGGCGTCATCATCTCCGCCGACCCCTGGTCGGCATTCAACCACGGTCCGGTGTCATGTCTATACGAAATCATGGTGTCCGGCATCCGCCTAGCGGATGACACACTTATAAGGCCTGTGTCCATCGTCACCCCGGTCCCCATGGCCACCGCGCCATCCCGCGAGGACAGCACCGCGCTCTCGGTCCTGCGGGCGGCGCAGCGTGCCGGGGAACTGGTGCACTGTGAGCACATACCCGGCCGGGAAGGGCAAACCACATCGTGGCCGGATTCCGTCCGTCACGAGGTGGTCACGGCGCTGCGCGCGCAGGGCATCAGCGCGCCGTGGACACACCAGGCGCAGGCGGCGGCCCTCGCCCGCGCCGGGCGCAACGTGATCATCGCCACCCGGGCCGCTTCCGGCAAATCGGCATGCTACCTGGCCGCCGCGCTCTCGGCGGTGCTCGACGGCGGCACCGTGCTGTACATCGCGCCGACCAAGGCGCTGGCCGCCGACCAGCTCCAGGCCGTGCGCACCCTCGCGGTCCCCGGGGTCCGCGCCACCTGCTACGACGGCGACTCGGCGGCGGCGGACAGGGCCTGGGCGCAGGCACACGCGAACTATCTGCTGACGAATCCGGACATGCTGCACGGCTCGCTGCTGCCCGGGCACACGCGGTGGCGCGGGTTCTTCCGGCGGCTGCGCGTGGTGGTCATCGACGAGTGCCACGGGTACCGCGGCGTCTTCGGGTCCCACGTGGCGCAGGTGCTGCGCCGGCTGCGGCGGGTCGCCGCGCACCACCGGGTGAGCGGCGACCCGCCGCCCGTGTTCGTGCTCGCCTCGGCCACCGTCGCCGACCCGGCCGCCTGCGCTCGCCTGCTGACCGGCCTGGAGGCGGTCGCTGTCACCGATGACGGCGCGCCGCGGGCCCCGCTCACGTTCGCGCTCTGGGAGCCGCCGCTGCTGCGCTCCCGCGGCGGCCAGCGGTCCAGGCGGCCCGCCACGACGGAGGCGGCCGACCTGCTGGCCGCCCTGGTCAGGGCGCAGGTGCCGGCGCTGGCCTTCATCAGGTCACGGCGCGGCGCGGAAACCGTCGCGCTCACGGCGCGCAACGCGCTTGGCGGCGAACAGGGCGACACCGTGGCCGCGTACCGCTCCGGCTACCTGGCCGACGACCGCCGCGACCTGGAGGCGGGGCTGCGCGACGGGCGCATCACCGGCATGGCCGCCACCACGGCGCTGGAACTGGGCGTCAACATCCCCGCGCTTGACGCGGTGCTGATCGCGGGGTGGCCGGGAACCTGGGCTTCGCTGTGGCAGCAGGCGGGCCGCGCCGGGCGCGCGGCCCGCCACGCGGTGGCGGTGTTCATCGCCCGCGACGATCCCCTCGACGCCTACCTCATCCACCACCCGGCCGCGCTGCTGCACCATCCGCTCGAGCCCGCCGTGCTCGATCCGGCCAACCCGTACGTCCTGTCCCCGCACCTGGTGGCGGCCGCCGCCGAGCTCCCCCTCACCGGGCCGGACCTGGACCTGTTCGGCCCGGGCGCCGCCGACTCGGTTGCCGTCCTGGCCAAGGCCGGCGACCTGAGAGAACGGCAGTCCGGCTGGCACTGCGCCGCGCCCGGCCGGCCGGGCAGGGGCAGCCGCCACCCGGCCAGGAACATCAGCCTGCGCGGCGAGCTCGGGCAGCCCATCCGCGTGGTGGAGGAGGCGACCGGCCGGCTTGTCGGCACGATCGACGAGCCGTCCGCGCACCGGTACGCCCACGACGGCGCCGTTTACCTCCATCAGGGCGAGACCTACCTGGTCGCCACGCTGGACCTGGCTAATAGGGTGGCGCTTGTCGAGTGCCGTGATCCCGGTTACACAACGCAGGCCCGCGACGTCACGCAAATCGACGTGACATTGCAACGGCGACAAGTTTCCTGGGAAAATGCTGTGATCGTCTTCGGCGATGTGCGCGTACAGCGGCAGGTAGTCGGATACACCACTGTCCGTTCGGAATCGAAAATAAGAGAACAGGAAACGGCGCTCAGCCTTCCGCTGCGGACCCTGGCCACGACGGCGATCTGGTGGACTATACCGAACGCACAGTTGGTCCCGCTGGCGGGCATCGACCTGGGCGGCGCGGCGCACGCGGCCGAGCACGCCGCCATAGGAATGCTGCCGCTGTTCGCCACCTGCGACAGGTGGGACGTGGGCGGGCTGTCCACGCAGGCGCATCCAGCGACCGGGCAGCTGACCGTTTTCGTGTACGACGGGCACGAGGGCGGGGCCGGGTTCGCGGAGCACGGCTTCCGCGCCGCCGGCGGCTGGCTGGCCGCCACCAGGGACGCGATCGCCTCGTGCCCCTGCGAGGCCGGCTGCCCGTCCTGTGTGCAATCCCCGAAGTGCGGCAATGGCAACTCCCCGCTATGCAAGGACGGCGCGGTCGCGCTGCTCGACGTGCTGCTGGCGGGAGCGAAATAAAGGCGGCCTCTGGCGCGGCCCTTTGGCACGGAAATGGGGGCGGCCCCCGCCGGGGGGGAGAGCGGGGGCCGCGCACGGTCCGGCCCTGGGGGGGTAGGCCGGTTCCGTTCTACGGGTAGCTTATCCGCATTGGCGGCGTTCCAAAGCCACCAGACGGCAATCACGAACCCGTGCAACCGAATTACAACATATACGGGTTGATCGTGGATAGACGTTCGGGCGAATTGGTGAGCCCGGGCGGGCAATTTTCTGCGCGGCGGCCGGGCAGCGGCGGCCGGGCGGGCGGCACGCACGGGCGGCCGGCCGGGGGCGGAGCGCCCAGTTCCGCGGCTACCTCACGCGGCCTAAGCACAGGTTAACGGCATGTAACGAGGACTACTGATCGAGATCACGAATTGATCACGCTTCGGGCTTCCGTGCGGCGGGCTTTCGTCGTACAAAGGTCGTACGGACTGGTGAAACGTCCGGGCACGGCAGCCAGGTACCCACGCGCGACCAGCCGCGGGAGGCGTGTCAAGCTAGGTCAGAACCGACCTGCTGACAAGAACAGGTGCACGCTTGGTAGCCGGGTTGACGTGCTAACGGCGACGGCGCCCCCGCGGGGGGCGCCGTTCGCATGCCGGGACGCTGCCAGGACGGGGCCAGGACGGGGCCAGGACGGTGCCGGGACCGGCGCGGGGGGCGCCACGGCGGGGATCGCGGCGAGGACGCAAACCCCGGGCGATAGCCTTGGACCACTTCGCAGCCGCATGAATGGGAGAGGACGCCATGGTGCGCAGCGGAACGCCGAACGGCGCCGACGGCCAGCAGTCACTCGGGGACCTTGTCGCGCTCGCAGCCAAAGACGTCTCGCAGCTCGTCCGCTACGAGATCAACCTCGCCAAGAGCGAGCTGCGCATGGACGTCCGGCGCATCGCCGTGTCCGGCGTTCTCGCCGGGTTCGGCGCGGTCGTCGTGGCCCTCATCATGTTCGTGCTGTGCTTCGCGTACGCGTACGGGCTGGACGCGGCCGGGGCGCCCGGCGGGCTGTGGGGCGCGTTCTTGTTCGTGGCGCTGACGCTCGTCGTGCTGCTCCTGCTCGCTGCCCTGGTCGCCTACCTGGTGGCGAAGCGGGTCACCGGCATGCGGATGACGAGGAAGACCGTCCAGAAGGACCTGGACATGCTCCGCCGGGCCGATTCGAGCGCCGGCTCCCCCTCCCCGGACGGGTCCC